>CAXTDO010000302.1:0-7295 GCA_964242315.1 uncultured Flavihumibacter sp. | reverse complement strand
GTATACGGCTCATAACGAAATGAACTTTTACACATGGGGCGGAAAAGAATGTTGCCTGCCAAAAGGAACTATACAGGCAACGCTGGCCGGTGCATTTCCGGGACTAAAGCCCGGTGACGTGTTAATTTTATCAGAAGTGCTGGGAGCGGAAACAGGTGTGGCTGCAGATGCAGATCCATCTCGCAGGCATGCCATAAGATTAACTGACGTAACTATTTCTCAGGATTTATTGTACGATCAAATACCCGCATCATCAGCCGTTGATCCTTCTGCAGAAACAGATACCATACAGGTTACAGAAATCAAATGGGATAAAGCCGACGCTTTGCCATTTCCTTTATGCATATCCAACCGCCAGGGAATAGAAAATATCAGCATCGCTTACGGAAATATCGTATTAACCGATCATGGGCTCACCGTAACTGATGGAGAAGAAAGTTCGCTGCAACCTGCTGTTGTTCCTCTAATAAATCAGGTATATGCAACGAATGGGAATTCTGCAACTGCCTGCTGCGAGCCCAAAACGCCGGTCTCAATAGCCCCGCGTTTTCGTCCGAGATTAATGACTGGCCCACTAACGTTCGCAGCCCCGTTCACGGCAGCCCTGCAGCAGTCTGCCAGTGACTACATGAAATGGTCAATGCGCACACCCATGCCCGTTATCCGCTTAAAGGAGGCAGGAACTGAAGGGGACATAAAAGGCAATCCTGAGTGGAGCCCTAAACGCGATCTCTTAAACAGCGCCTCCAACAAAAAAGAATTTGTGGTTGAAATGGAATCCGATGGAACTGCATATATACGTTTTGGTGATGATGTACATGGATCGCGACCCCCATCATCCATAATGTTTGTTGCAAATTACCGGCTGGGCAATGGCGTTAGTGGTAACATAGGTGCCGGATCGCTGGCACATATCATTACCAACGATGCAGGCATTATTGCAAATATGAGTAAGGATGCCGCGGTATGGAATCCTCTTCCCGCCCACGGCGGAATGCAGGCAGAGTCAATGGAAGAAGTAAAACAATATGCTCCGGACGCCTTCCGAACACAAAAACGGGCCGTTACGGCGGCAGATTATGAAGTAATGGCCAGGCAATGCAACCCGGATGTGCAGCGTGCCGCCGCTACCTTTCGCTGGACGGGTAGTTGGAAAACAGTTTTCTTATCTGTTGACAGGTTGCAGGGCCTTGGGATAGATACGGATTTTGAAAAAACATTACGCAATTGCATGGAAAAATACCGGATGGCCGGCTTTGACCTTGAAGTTGATGCGCCGATAAACGTCTCTCTGGAAATTGAAATGAATATCTGTGTCAATCAACGCTTCTTTGCCAGTGATGTGAAGAAGGCTTTACTGGAACAGTTCAGCAACCGTATGTTACCGGGTGGCCGGATGGGAATATTTCATCCTGACAACTTCAGTTTCGGCCAGGCTGTTTACCTGAGCCCGCTGTATGCAGCGGCGCAATCTGTGCAGGGTGTTGATTCTGTAAAAATTATTAAATTCCAGCGCCAGGGAAAAAACAATGATCAGGCGCTTTTAACCGGAAAGCTCACACTTGAAAGACGTGAAATTGCCCGCCTGGACAATGACCGGAATTTCCCGGAACGCGGTGTATTAAGGCTCAATATGAAGGGCGGACGATCATAAAGTAGTCACCAAACGCGTAACTTAACAACATTGCCTGTTAGGGTTTAGCTTCAATTCTTAAACATTTTTCTACTTATACTATATTCCAAAAGGGCTCTAAGCCTGGTTATAAAATCAACATACACTTTCATACTAATTTACCATTGATGCAAAATGTAGATTGTTGTGGTTGCTGCGAAGGCCTGTCAGCGGAAACGCCTGTGCAGGTTTACAACAGACCCGGCCTTAAAGCAATCAATTACCGGGTAGGGAATTATTCACAATTCAGGGAAAGCTTGCTGACCAGACTTTCAACTGCAGGTCTGCCGGCACTTCGCAAGCTTACTACCCGGGACAATGACGACTTCACCATTGCCCTGCTGGATGCGTGGGCCTGTGTGTCGGATGTGCTTACTTTTTACCAGGAACGCATTGCCAACGAATCTTACCTTGGAACTGCCACTGAACAAATTTCAATTTTGGAACTCGCAAGGCTGATAGGTTACGAATTACGGCCAGGAGTTGCCGCCAGTTCATACCTGGCTTTTATACTGGATGATACAACAGGGCCTTCCGGGCAGTTATCAGCCTCCGGGCTACCCCAAAGAAAAGGCGCAACCATTTCCGTTAAAATTGATACAGGTACACGGGTTCAAAGTGTCCCCGGCCCGAATGAAAAGCCGCAGACATTTGAAACCACTGAACCTGTCGAAGCATATGCCGAATGGAATGATATTAAACCACGGTTAACACAACCCCAGGCGGCTGTTCGGGATAATATCATAATAATCAGCGGCACCTTCAACGACCTCAGGGCAGGAGATGTTATCATGATCGCCGATGGCCTGAAACTAAAAAAGATCATGAAAGTCAGCCTGGATGAGGAAGCCAAAACTACCTGGTTATATCTTGATGTTGCGCATTCCCTTCCATCATTCACAGAACCTTCGGTTATACCTGACAGCGGGATGCTTGCCTTCCGGGAGAAAGCACCGCTTTCAACAATTGCCGTGAAGAATATTATCAGCAAGACCTGGGCGGCAGAAGACTTGTCTGTACTGGTTCAAACGCAGCAATGGACAATTAATGACCTGCAGGAAAGCATTTCAGCAGAATTGCTCAGGCAGTCTTCTTCAGAAAATAAAGTGTTTGTTTTTCGCAAACGCGCTTCCGTGTTTGGTTACAATGCAGGGATGCAGGTGACCTATACAGGGCAGACCCCTGATGAACAATCATCCTGGAAAGACTGGGATATTAAAGGCAAAGAAGCGACCAACAAAATTTACCTCGATAGCACCTATGAACAAATTTTGCCAGGCAGCTACGTAGCCGTTCAAAAATCAACTGACAGTTTGGACCAAGCAACGGTTTATAAAGTGGAAGGTGTGGACATACGTTCTCGTTCCGATTATGGTTTAAGCTCCAAATCTACTGTAGTTACCATACCTTCTTCCACCAACTGGTGGGAAGATAAATCCACCCTTAAAGCAATTCGTTCTATCACCATCCATGTGCAGACTGTACCGCTGATACTTGCAGAATCGCCCATAGCTGAAGACGTAAGTGGAGATACGGTGATGCTTAACCGCTTTTATCCTGATTTGAAAAAGGGACGCGTGATTATTTTATCGGGAGACAGGAACGATCTTAAAGGCGCCAGCTCAAGTGAAATGAGAATGCTCAAAGATGTACTGCTCGTAAAAGGTTTTTCAACATTAGTATTTGATCAGCCGCTGGCCTACCGTTATATTAGAAAAAGTGTATCCATAAACGCTAATGTTGCGCCCGCTACGCATGGCGAAACGGTCAAAGAAGTATTGGGAAGCGGCGATTACAGCAAATCATTTCAAAAATTTGTACTTAAACAGCCACCTCTTACTTTTATTAGCGCTGATGCTCCGTCCGGCACTTTGTCAACGCTTGAGATCCGTGTTAATGATCTTTTGTGGCATGAAGTTTCTTCTTTGTACGAACACGAACCCAATGAACATATCTATACTACACGCCAGGATGACAGCGGTAAAACCACCGTGATCTTTGGCGATGGTATAAACGGTTCCCGCCTCCCTACCGGACAGGAAAATATCCGGGCAACCTATCGAAAAGGAATCGGAACAGGAGGATTAGTAAAGGCAAACCAGCTTGCTCAACTTATAACCCGCCCACTCGGAGTAAAAGGGGTGACCAATCCGCTGCCCGCAAACGGTGCCGAAGACCGGGAGGTAATGGCAGATGCCGGGAGCAATGCAAGGCTCACCATTTATACCCTGGACCGTATTGTATCTTTAAAAGATTATGAAGATTTCGCCCGCGCCTTTGCAGGTATATCCAAATCACTGGCTAACTGGACGTGGAGCGGCCAAAAACAAAGCATATACATAACCGTGGCAGGCTATAACGGTGCGGCCGTTGTTAAACCAGGCAAATTACATACAAATCTTTTAACAGCTATCGGCAAGTCTGGCATTCCGGGGGTATCCGTTACTATAGACTCTTACCAGGCGAGGTTCTTCAGAGTTAAAGCTTCTGTGAAAGTTCATCCCGGTTACATCCCGGAAAAAGTAATAACATCAGTTGAGCAACAATTGCGAGATAATTTTTCTTTCGCTCAACGCGCTTTCGGACAGCCGGTTACTTTTAGTGAAGTTATTACAGTAATGCAAAATGTTAGTGGTGTAATTGCTGTAGACATAGACGAATTGTACCGGTCGGACCAGCCAGCGGGAGCAATAAATGACCGGCTTGATGCAGCCATTCCCAGGCCAGGCACTAACACAATCTTTGCTGCTGAATTGTTGACGCTTGACCCCAAACCCGTTGATCTAAAAATACTGCCATGAGTTTCGATCTGAAAAGGTTATATGAACTGCTGCCGGCGTTATACCGCATTCGTGATACGGAGTTAGGCATAAAGCAGCTTTCACCGGAAGAAAAGACTGCAATTGATACTTTCTCTACAGATCCGGATATCGTGGTAATGGGGCCGCTTAAATCCTTGCTGTCAATCATAGCCGAACAGGTAGCTGTACTGGAAGAAAATATTGACCAACTTTATGATGACCAGTTTATCGAAACCTGTGCCGAATGGACGGTGTCGTATATCGGTGAGTTGGTTGGAACAAGAGGATTACTTTCCATAACAGGTGCAACTTTCAGCCAGCGTAGCGAAGTCGCCAATACAATAGCGTATCGCAGGCGTAAAGGCACGGCGGCGGTGATAGAACAACTGGCACGCGATGTAACCGGCTGGAATGCCAACGTGGTAGAATACTTTGAGTTGCTGGCCACCACACAATATATGAATCATCTCCGCCCTCAGAATTTATCATTCTCCGGTCTCAGGAAATGGGAACTGCTGGAATATGCAAATACCCCGTTTGACAGAATGCCTCATACGGTTGACGTTCGCCGGATAGGAGAAAAACGCGGCAAATATAATATTCAAAATATCGGAATATTTCTCTGGCGCATTAACAGCTATTCCTTAACCAATACACCTGCATATAAAGTTGATGTTCGGCGTTACAAGTTCGACCCGCTTGGAAAAGACAAACAACTGTATAATTTGCCCGATACTGAAGAAGAGATCACCCACCTTGCAACGCCGTTGAATGTACCAATGCCTATCAGTCGCAGGGTACTCGATAAATATCCCGGCACTTATTACGGGCACAATGAAACAGAAGAATTCCAGGAAGACGTGGAAGACAAAAGCATGCTTATTTATTCTGACGGAAAACCTGTTCTTCCGCAAGAAACAAACCCACCACCGGAAAAGCTCACAGACATAATATCCATATGTGACCTGGGAGATATCTACGACATAAACAATGTACCTATCGGCTGGGCTCATACGCCGGAAAATAAGATAGCTATCGATCCTGTTTTGGGACGTATTGCTTTCCCGGCCACAAAGCCTCCGCCCGAAAATGTTCACACAACTTTTTATTATGGCTTCAGTGCGGAAGTAGGAGGTGGAGAATATGGGCGGGCCTCAACATTTACTGAAAATACGGAGGTTATCATCTCAATAATATCCGGTAATGGAACCAGCATACAGGATGCGTTAGATCAACTTGCGGCAACCGGGGGAGTAATTGAGATTGAGGACAATGAATATTATTTTGAAACACCGGTTATCAAAGTAAAAAAAGGCAAAACCATTGAACTGCGTGCCGCTGATGAATGCAGGCCGGTTATTGTACCAGGTGATGAAATCATTATCGAAGCGGAAGAAAATGCAACGGTAATCATTAACGGAATATTGATTTGCGGCGGGCGTATCCGCCTGCCGTTGATGCGGTCTGATGGCCCTCTCAATAGTCTTCAGTTACTCAGAATAGTGCATAGCACTTTAATGCCAAGTGAAAGCCCGGCCATAGGCCTTGTTGCTGCACAACCAGCCCAGCCGAGAGTAGTCATTGAATGTCCGGGCATTGTTCTTGAAATGGAGAAGTGCATTGCCGGGGCATTGAGAATAGCTGACGGATCAAAAGTTTATATTAACAATAGCATTATTGACGCTACGTCAGAGTCGGCCGTAGCCTATGCAGATTTTCTTGGTGAAGATGCAGGCGGATCTCTAAACATTCAAAACAGCACGGTTATCGGTAAGGTATACACGATGATCATGGAGCTTGCTTCCAATTGCATTTTTATTGCAGGTGGAACAAAAACAGTTAGCTGGCCTGCACCGGTGATGGCACAAAGGCTGCAACAGGGTTGTGTACGTTTCTCCTATTTTCCTCCGGGATCCAGACTTCCACGTCCTTATCATTGCCAGCCGGCAACGGCATCAATGGCAGTCAGGGTGCGTCCATCATTCAATTCATTAACCTACGGAGATGCCGCTTACTGCCAGCTAAGCAGGTATTGTGCAGAAGAAATTTCCAGGGGAGCCGATGATGAATCTGAAATGGGAGTGTTTCATCACTTGTATCAACCACAGCGGGAAACGAACCTGCGAACACGACTGGAAGAATACCTGCGCTTTGGCCTGGAGGCCGGAATATTTTATGCTTCTTAAAAACACTAAAACTATTAGAAATGCCTGGTGACTTTTCACGTAACTCCTTCCGGCAGACAGAGCATTACGGTGGTGTGCTCAAGCAACAGGGCCGGGTAGATCTTGACGTAGACTGGAATGAACAAATCGCCATCCAGCAACATCGGACACGAACTGAAACAAAAGATGTTATAGGTGCCTGTGGTGTGCCAAAGAAAGGAAATTCTTTTAGAATCAGCGTGGCTGCAAATGGTGTGGATCTATTAATTGCTCCGGGGCATATTTATATCGGTGGCCTTCTCTGCGAATCGGAAAACGTTGCGCCGGCTGTAACCTATTTTAATCAGCCCTATTATCCCGATCCGCCTGTCGGTTATTTTAATGTAACGCCAGGCAGTTCACCTTTGAGCCCGGTTGATCCGCAACCGGTTAGTATGAAAGATGGCACTTACATTGTTTATGTAGACGCCTGGCAGAGAGAAATTAATTACCTGGATGATCCCTTGATTCATGAAGTGGCGCTGGGTGAAGCAGATACCGCCGTACGCCTTCAAAATGTATGGCAGGTGAAATTACTGGCAACGGCAAATGCTGCCGCCACCTGTGAAACAAATCTTGTTGAATGGAACAACCTGCTCACTCCACACACGGGAAAAT
>CAXTDO010000301.1:0-7298 GCA_964242315.1 uncultured Flavihumibacter sp. | reverse complement strand
AAGGGATAAAGACGGCAATATTGATGAAAACAAACTTATGGAGCAATCACTTAAAAACCAGCAGAAGGCCGAAAAGCAACCCGCCGCGCCCGTAAAAAAGAAACCAAAAGCATCCTGAGAACAACGCTTAATTGACATAAAGTTTACAGCAAATCAAGGTTTTTTCAACCGCAGAGAACAGCCGGAGGAGGAAACGCAGAGGGCGCAGAGAAAACCATCTGCGCCCTCTGCGTTTCCTCCTCCGGCTGTTCTCTGCGGTTGAAAAAAATACCAGGAGTGTGAAAAATCAATTATCAAGTTTCAACACCGCCAGAAATGCTTCCTGTGGCACTTCTACGTTACCTATCTGTTTCATTCGCTTCTTGCCTTCTTTTTGCTTTTCCAGTAACTTACGCTTTCGACTTATATCACCGCCATAACATTTTGCGGTAACATCCTTACGTATGGCGCTGATGTTTTCACGGGCTACTATCTTGGCTCCAATGGCGGCCTGTATGGCAATTGCAAATTGCTGCCGGGGTAACAATTCTTTTAATTTCTCGCAAAGCTTCCTGCCGAATTCGTGTGACCGTACCCGGTGGATCAATGCGCTTAATGCATCTACCTTTTCGCCATTTAACAGGATATCCATTTTACAGATATCACTTTCTCTATAACCGATAGGATGATAATCGAAAGATGCATAACCCCTCGTCTGACTTTTCAGCTTATCATAAAAATCAAACACGATTTCTGTCAGCGGCAGTTCAAAGATCAGTTCTACCCTGGTTGTAGTAAGATAACTTTGGTTAAGCAGGTTACCGCGTTTACCCAGGCATAAGGTCATGATGTTACCGATATAATCCGGCTTGGTAATAATCTGTGCATTGATATAGGGCTCTTCAATTTTTTCTATACGACTCGGGTCAGGCATTTCCGAGGGATTGTTGACGGTGATCTTTTCGCCGCGCGTAGTGTAGGCGATAAAGCTTACGTTGGGTACGGTAGTGATGACCGTTTGATTGAATTCCCTTTCTAAACGCTCCTGTATGATCTCCATATGCAACATGCCGAGGAAGCCGCAACGGAAACCAAAGCCAAGCGCCTGAGAAGTTTCCAGTTCATAAGTCAGGGAAGCGTCGTTTAGCTGCAGCTTTTCCATGCAATCCCTTAACTCCTCAAACTCATCTGTATTTACCGGAAATATCCCTGCAAATACCATCGGCTTCACTTCCTGGAAACCCCTGATTCCCTCGGTGCATGGATTAGCTACCAGGGTGATGGTATCTCCCACTTTTACTTCCTTTGCATTTTTTATTCCGGTAATAACATATCCAACGTCACCTGTTTTCACTTCAGGCTTGGGATCCATTGTTAGTTTCAGAATGCCTACTTCTGCCGCTTCATACTCATTATCGGTAGAAACGAATTTAATCTTATCGCCTTTTTTGAGGTTGCCCTGTAAAATTCTGAAGTATACGATGATGCCGCGGAAGGGATTAAAAACACTGTCGAAAACCAGCGCCTGCAAAGGCGCATTCGGATCGCCTTTTGGAGAAGGTATCCTTTCTACTATTGCCTTCAACACCCCGTCTATACCTATGCCCGTTTTACCGCTCGCCAGCAATATGTCTTCTTCCTTACATCCTATCAGTTCAATGATCTGGTCCTTTACTTCCGGAATCATAGCGCCATCCATATCAATCTTGTTGATAACAGGAATGATCTCCAGATTATTTTCAATAGCCAGGTATAGATTGGAGATGGTCTGTGCCTGTATGCCCTGGGTGGCATCTACCAGTAATAACGCTCCTTCGCAGGCGGCGAGGGCCCGGCTTACTTCATAACTGAAATCGACATGGCCTGGGGTATCAATTAGATTCAGTATGTATTCAGTACCTTCGAAATTATAATTTATCTGTATCGCGTGGCTCTTGATGGTAATACCTTTTTCTCTTTCAAGGTCCATATCGTCCAACACTTGCGCCTGCATATCACGCTCGGAAATTGTGTGGGTAACTTCAAGTAAACGGTCGGCAAGGGTGCTTTTACCATGGTCGATATGGGCTATTATGCAAAAATTTCTAATATTCTTCATTAAGGCTTCTTCCTTTTATTTGCGGTGCAAAAGTAATGAAAAGGAGCGAGCTATGAACCCTGCCCTTCAACATGTTGAAACTTTAAGGGAAGGCCCTTAGTTGAAACCAAACGAAAATGGTACATTCGCTCCAAATCTCTGACCATGGACCTGAAAGCACTTTTTGAAAAAGCTATAGCAGACAGTAAAGCACTGCCTGAAAAACCAAGTAACGAAACGCTGTTGAATTTATATTCACTTTACAAACAATCTACAGAAGGCGATGTAAAGGGTGAAGCTCCGGGAATGTTTGATTTTGTTGCGAAAGCGAAATACGAATCATGGTCTTCATTGAAAGGTAAAACGCAGGAAGCTGCTATGCAGGAATATATTAACCTGGTAGAAAAACTGAAAGCCTGATTGACTGCATGAAAAACATTTTCTTTTACAAATTATATATGTTTGATAAGAGATTGTTTTTTCTGATTGCAGCATTCAGTATTCTAACGGTGTTGTGCAATGTTAAGGGAGATGAAATCACTCCCTTTTTTATTTGGGCTATGTATTCGGAAAAAGAAAATGACTCCAACAAATATGAAGTTTTCAGAATACTGATAAACGACAGCACACTGGTAGATTATACATCCGGTTACACAGACAACAACAGGTTCTTCTTAAGTGCTCCCCTATCCTATTACGATAAGATCAAACGAAATAATTTTAATGAACCCACATTAACTTTTATCAGTGCTAAGCTGGGTAATAACTATAAAATCATACAACCGCTTGCTGAAAGAATTTATGATGACAATCAAAACACGAAGCAGTTTATAGACTGGTATGTACGATTTTTGCAACAGTCAACCGGACAGCCCGTTCGTAAGCTGGAAGTGGCCGTTCTTACCTGTAGCTTCACTGCAAGTCAGCAATTACAAACAGATTCAAGTTATTCATTAATTCAATGGAAGCAGTCATAAGCAGTGGATTGGCAATTCTGAATAACCAGAGGGCTGTTCTTTGCAGGCTTGTATTTGCATTCATCTTTGTTTTTCTATTGTATTATTTATGTTCAAACACGTTGGTGCACCAGCTCCAATCACCGGCATTGATTTTTCCTTATGTAGATATCACGTACTGGCTTTTTCATCTTTTTCGGATTCCGGAATTTATTGCACATAATTATCTCATCGCCTGTTGTTTTGATATCGCATTGTTTACTTCGTGCATACTGTCATTACTTTTTCCTGATAAGAGAATTTTTATAACTGGTTTCTTTTTGCTATTCTTTGTCTATTATATTATTTTCAATAGTTACGGTAACCAGCATACGCATTCAAAGGTGGGGATTTTATTGATGCCCCTGCCTTTTATGGTTCCCAAAAGAATGTTCTGTTACATGTGGGAAGTCATGAGATATTTTACCGTCTTTGTATATGCAGACGCTTTTATATGGAAACTGCTCCGGTTTAATTTCTTTACAAAAGATCATGGAAGCCTGGTAGTAAAGAAAAATTTTGCTGCTTACTTATTTTATCATCATGACGGTTTTTTTGCAGATGCTTACACCTGTTTATTGGAACATCCCATTTTCATTCAAACGATTTTTATCACGGGCTTTATTATGGAGGGCTGTTTTATCATAGGTTTTTTTACCAAACGCTTTGACAGGTATTTACTGGTGCTATCGATACTATTACCTTTAGGCTTCCTGTTTTTATCTGACGCTTTTTTCTTTGAGCTGACTATTCTTTCTTTTACATTCGTTAACTATCGTAGCTTTTCAGGGAACTTTGTAAGGAAGGTATAAGTCGGATATGATCTTTCCGATAGTATTGTAATTATATTGGCTAACAGCCAGTTGGCTTATCTGAGATCGGTCATAAGATTGATAGTTGTCAATCATCTTAATCATTGCCTGAAGTAACTGAAATTCATCGCCTGATGTTACCAGTAAGCCATTATTCGCAGTGATAATTTCCGGTACTCCTCCTACACCGGTGGCTATAACAGGCAAACCGCAGCACAAGGCTTCCAGTATTACACAGGGTAGGTTTTCGTATCGGCTGAACAGCACCAGTGCCGAAGATCCTGCCATTTTTGTTGCTACCGCTGTATTTGTAATTTCTCCTGTCCATTCTATACACTTGTCGAGCCCTAACTGTGTAGCTTTGTCTTTCAGTAGAATGGAAGCAGGTCCGGCCAGTAACAATTTACAACAGGAACGGTATGATAATAATTTTGAAAATGAATTTAATAGTTCTTCTACGTTCTTTTGCCGGCTCATGGAAGATACATGGATGAACGTAAATTCCTTTGTAGAATGATTAAATAAATTGAAATGCTGTGTGTCGACAACATTTGAAACCACCTTGAATGTCACGGGCGCTATGTTGTGCTCTATACATTCTCCTAATTGCCGGCTGACAGGCAACATCATGTCAGCATGCTTAATAATTAATTTTGATAAGTATTTAAAAAACCAGCCTTTATTATATACATTTTCAATGGCATTTTCATCATATCCGGTCCAATGTTCTGTTAGCAAATAAGGGATATTTTTTTTCTTTTTTAACCACAATGCCATGATACCCGACCACATAGCCACATGTACGTGCACTAACGCCGGTTTCCCGTGCTCTTTTATAAACAACAAACTCAGCCTCCTCAGGATATTAAAGTATGTAACCATCGAGATGATCCTGTCCAGAAATTTCAGTCCAGACGCCCATGGTTTATAATAAGCAATACATTCATTAAGATTACCACGTATGGTATTTTCTACCTTCAGATGATCAGTTACCAAACCATATTCATCCTTTACCACAAACAATACGTGAACGATTTCAAAGATAGCTACTGCTTCAGCGTGCCTTTGAATGAAATCACCATTAAGCGGTGACATTTTATTGGGATACCAGCTTGCAAGCCAAAGGATTTTTTTCATGACTGGTTTTTAGCAATCTATCATAAACGATCACCGGTAGTATTGTACTAGCTTTTACCATCAGGATAAAAAAAATACTTACTAGGTTAGCTACTAAAATTAAATGCGTCATCTTATATCTAACTTAACATCAGCTTTCTTAACTTATACTTCTTTCAATAGGTTGTTGCCGACCCCTTTAATAACAAATTTTTTCAACCATATAAAGTCTTTCTTATTAATCATAAAAAACCCGATTATGGTGGTTTTGTATTCATTTCTAAATACCAGCAAAACATATCCGTGAAACAATATATAGCCGATGCTGCTTATCAAGGCAGCAGCGTTGATACCGAACCTGGGAATGAATAAGAAATCGGCTACTACAATAAAAGACAGCGCTAACAGTGATCCTATAATATTTACCATCATTTTATTTTTGCCGGAATAATAAGCAGCTAAAGGATATAACGACGAAAGAGAAAGAACACCCGGAATTAACAGTACAAAAGGCTGGTACATACGATCAAAGCTCTTACCGAATACAAAAGAGAACAACCAGTTACCGGTTAAGGCCATCATTACACAAAAAGCTCCGATCACGAGTAAAGATATCCTTGAAAGTATTTTCAGACCACGATTTACTTCTTCTTTTTGTCCACCGGCAACCAATGGAAACACTGCGCTGGCCATAATGGATGGAATCAGTATTACCATCTGCCCCAATTTTGAAACCTGTATATAATTTCCTAAATCGGCGGCGCTGCAGTAATATTTCACAAAGAAATAATCTATACGATACACCAGGAAAAAAATAATATTACCGGCAAATGCTACCATGGAATAACGAAGCACTTTTGTAAATTCTATTCTTGATAAAATCACCGGCGCTTCTTTTACAGTATAGAAGTACATCACTGCTACAACCATCACCATTCCCTGGATTAAAAATGTTAAAAAATATATATACAGGAAGGTGCCGGGTTGCAGGGCATCAATTAAACCGTACCGGATGACTGCAAGGATAGCTATGAGTATTACGTTACAGATACTGCCAATTATATTCGGCGTGTAAAAATTTTTATGAGAATAAAATATGACGCCACAATAATTGGTTAACAGGTTGCCACATATATAAGAAAGGGATGAGGCGAAAACCAATGTTTGAGATACAGAAAGGTCAGGAGTGGATCTTATATAAAGTTTTGTTGCAATGGTAACGATCAGCGCTACAATAAAAGTCCATAGCAGTGACAAGCTCAAGAGCTTGTTAACAGACACCTCGTTTTTTGAAGCGTAAAAACCCATTCCTGAGTCCAGGCTTAAACTTACCAGTACAATAACAAATGCGTAAAAACTACTCACATAGTAAATCCATCCGCTACCTGTTGCTTTAAAAAAACGGGCAACCACCACGTTCAACAGTAAAACCGTAAGAAAATACAATCCCCTCCAGAAAATACTTTGAATAAGTAACCTCTTAAAGTTCATGTGGCTTATTTATTAGAATATTGATATAAAGCCTGCCTTTGTTCATAGCATATATTAAATTTGAAAAATTAACGAGTATTAAAAATAAACTTTTTAGTAAAGTCGGCTTTTAAATAATAAAAAATGCCATCGTTTAGAAAAATAAATACAAAAGCCATTCCCCAGGACAATACGGGCTTTGGTGCGAACAGTAGTTTTAATGCAGGCCGTTTTGTTAATAAAGATGGTAAAGCCAATATAAAAAAAACAGGTATCCCCTATTTACAACGCTACAGCACCTATCATAGCCTGCTCGAATTCTCGAGGTGGAAATTCACCATAGCAATACTTGGATTCTTTATACTTACAAATATTGCATTCGCTTCCCTTTACTTTGTTATTGGGATTGATGAACTGGAAGGCATTACGTCAGGCTCGTCTTTAAAAAATTTTGGCCAGGCATTCTTCTTTAGCGCACAGACTTTTACAACGGTTGGGTATGGCAGAATCAGCCCCTCAGGTTTTTTAACCAGCACGGTTGCTGCAATTGAAGCATTAACGGGCTTATTAAGTTTTGCTGTAGTGACAGGATTGTTTTACGGAAGATTTTCAAGGCCAAGAGCTTACCTGAAATTTAGCAATAACATGGTGGTAGCACCGTTTAAGAAAAATACCGCTCTCATGTTCAGGATGGTACCCTACAAGAACAACCAGCTAACCGACGTAGAAGTAAAAGTTACATTCGCTATGAGCATAGACGAGGATGGAGAGAAAACAAACAAGTTTTATCAGGTAAACTTAGAAATTTCAAAAGTAAATACCTTAAACCTTAACTGGACCGTTGTACAT
>CAXTDO010000300.1:0-7305 GCA_964242315.1 uncultured Flavihumibacter sp. | reverse complement strand
TAAAAGAGGTGCTTAATTAAAGAGAGTTCATCATGTTTTTTTTAACCACAGAGGAAAGCCAGAGTTAAGAAAGAGGTTACACGGAGGCGTCCTCCGTGTAACCTCTTCTTCTCTGGCAATTTCTCTGTGGTTAAAAAGAGTACCCGGAGGCCTGGAATAGAGTAGATCTCTTACAAACTCAAACAAACAATTGCAAAAAAATAACCCCAAAAAATTACATAACATTCTTTTCCTTGGTCAGTTTCCACCACCTGTTCATGGCGTGAGTGTAATGAACACCAATATTTTAAACAGTGAACTGATCAGAAAGGAGTTTGATATTGAAACACTCGACCTTAAGTTTGGAAAAACAATTCAGGATCTGGAAAAGTTTTCATTAAAAAAGTTAAGCAAGGCTATCACCTATAGTTTTGAGATACTTTTTAGAATGATTAAGAAAAAACGTTCGATTGTATATTTTACGTTTACTCCAACCGGCATTGGTTTTTACCGGGATGCATTTTATGTTTTTTTACTGAAATTATTCCGGGCAAAGATTGTGCTTCACCTGCATGGTAAGGGTATAAAAAAAACTGCCGGCAGTTCTCTGAAAACGAAATTATATACCCTCACATTTAATAACACTTATTTGATATGCCTGTCACAAATATTAATAGATGACATAAGGGATGTATATAAAGGCAGCCCCTTCGTTGTGCCAAATGGAATTTCGATTCATAATAAATCTACCGTTCCGGCAACGAATCAGCATAATGGTGAAACACAAATCCTCTTCTTATCAAATCTCATTCGTAATAAGGGAGTCATCGTATTGGTGGAAGCGCTGTCTATCCTGCATCAAAAGGGTTTAAAGTTTCATGTCAGGTTTGTAGGCTCTCCTTCAAATATTACCGTAGAAATGCTTGAAGACATACTTAAAGAAAAGGGTATCGCTCATATGGCAACCGTTACAGGCGCTATCTATGGTGATGATAAGTTTAAAGAGTATGAAAAGGCTGATATATTTGTTTTTCCAACTTATAATGATGCGTTTGGCCTTGTTAACCTGGAAGCGATGCAGTATTCTCTGCCTGTTATTTCAACATATGAAGGATGCATACCTGATATCGTAAGTAACAATGAAACAGGCTTCCTTGTGAACAGGGAAGATCCACTTATGTTATCCGAAAAAATAAATGAACTGCTTCAGGACGAAGCACTCAGAACACGCATGGGGAAAAAGGGTTATCAGAAATTTATGAGCAATTACACGTTACAGCATTTTGAAACGAATATGTATAACACATTCAAAACGGTGTTATCACAGTAAACTGATTGCATATGGCTGACAACAAAACCTTCATTGCAATACACTAAATTTTAAAATTAATCTCAACCGGATCATATGTGCGGATTAGCAGGCTTTACGGGATTTGATAATAATACCTGTCTGGCGGAAATGGCAAACAAGGTACAGCAGCATCGCGGCCCTGATAACCAGTCTTTCTGGAACGATGATTTTATTGCTTTTGCTCATCAAAGACTTTCCATCATCGACCTCACCGATGCAGCTAACCAGCCTTTTATCAAGGGCAATCTCGTTGTAATATTTAACGGAGAAATATATAATTATAAAGAGCTTCAGGAGAAACTCAGGACAGAGAAAAGTGTAGTTTTTAAAACATCGTCTGATACGGAAGTGGTTCTTGAAATGTTTCGTCACTATGGTATTGAGTCACTCAATCAATTAACTGGAATGTTTGCATTTGCGATTTACGACAAAGAAAAAAAGTCGTTGTTCGTTGTGCGCGATCATTTCGGTATCAAGCCGATTTTTTACACTATCATAAACGGGGCACTTGCTTTTAGTTCAGAGCTTAAAACTTTAGTGGCAATACCCGGGTTCAACAAAACAATCAATCAAAAGTCGCTGGTAAGCTGCCTGAATTATTCATGGGTGCCTGGGAATGATACTATGTTTACAGGTAGTTATAAATTGCCCCCGGCTCATTATCTCACTTACGATGGTAAAAATGGAGTGAAGATAATCAGGTACTGGGAGCTTGATGACAGGCTTCAATCATCAACTGAGAACGAGGGCGAAATTATAAATGACCTGGCTGCTACCATTGAGTCTTCTGTGCGCCGGCACATGGTGGCGGATGTTCCGGTAAGCAGCTTCTTAAGCGGCGGACTTGACTCATCGTTGATTGCTGCATTTGCAAAAAAGGAGAACAACCAGTTATCTACCTATACCATTTCTACGTTGGGGAAAGATAAAAAAGTGGAACAGATGCCGGACGACGAAAAGTATGCAGCAATTGTAGCCAGTACATTCGAGTTAGACCATAACGTAATCCAGATTTCTCCCGATATATTAAAAGAGTTTCCGGCGATGGTACGTACACTCGATGAACCCATCGGAGATCCGGCAGCAATCAATACTTACCTTATCTGCAAAGCAGCAAGAGAAAAAGGAGTAAAGGTTTTATTATCAGGCATGGGTGCTGATGAAATATATTTCGGTTACAGAAGACAAAAAGCGCTTTTACTGGCAGTCAGGTATAATAAGATGCCGCAATTTATGAAGTCGGCTACGACAGGGTTGGTAAAAAACCTTCCGGTTAAATTGTTCGGCAAGGGATTTAAATTAGGGCGATGGGCAAAGAGGTTTATGAGCTTTGCAACCCTTCCGATTGATGAGGCTTATATGAGAAGCTACTCGTATTACGACAGTAAAGAGTTAAAGGAATTATTCAAAAACGACCAGGCAAGCTCTATTGAGGCGATAAAACAGGACCATAAAAAACTATTTCAGTCGAAATATAAGAATGACGTTATTAACCAGATCTGCAATACCGATATCAGCATGTTTATGTTGGGTTTGAACTTAACTTATACCGATCGTGCCTCCATGGCTGCCTCGGTTGAGGTTAGGGTGCCATTTATTGATAAGGTAGTTATAACAAAAGCCCTTGCCATACCAGGGCACTTCAAGATCAAAAATGGTTTGTCTAAGTACATTCTTAAAAAAGCTGCAGAAAGAGTTTTGCCAAAGCAAATTATATACAGGCCTAAAGCCGCTTTCGGTGCACCCATCCGTTCCTGGATTTCCAATGACCTTAGAAATACTGTTGATGACTTACTCTCTGAAGCGAGTGTTACCAAAAGAGGAATGCTGAATTACTCGTTTGTAAAGAAACTCATAGATAATGACAGAAACGGAGTAAAAGATAATGCCTACCAGATATACCAGTTGCTCACCCTGGAATTGTGGTGCAGAGAATATTTAGATAAAAATTAATAACTAAAACAACCCATATTCATTGAAACAGCTTATTCAGAATTTTAACAACGGTAAACTTTATGTTGATGAAGTGCCGATGCCCGCTATCTCTCAGGGGATGGTTCTGGTAGAAAACAAATTCTCACTGATTAGTTCGGGAACCGAAAGAAGCACCGTAAAAGTTGCCCAGGCTAATTTGCTTGGAAAGGCCAGACAGCGCCCCGACCTGGTAGCACAGGTACTGGCAAACGTTAAGAAAGAAGGACTGGTAGCTACTTTTAACAAGGTTAAAACGAAACTTGATTCCCTAAAAGCCATGGGTTACAGCACCGCCGGTGTTGTACTTACATCCCTTGATAAAGAGGGCGTTTTTCAACCCGGTGACCGTGTTGCCTGTGCAGGACAGGGCTATGCATCACATGCAGACATAGTTGGTGTGCCTCAAAACCTGGTGGTTAAAATACCTGATAACGTTTCTTTTGAAGAAGCTGCCTTCACTACGTTAGGTGCTATTGCCCTGCAGGGTGTACGACAGGCTGAACCGAGACTGGGAGAGAAAGTTTGCGTGATCGGCCTCGGATTACTCGGTCAGCTCACTGGCCAGTTATTACAGGCAAATGGTTGTGATGTATTCGGAATTGATATTTCAGACAGGTTAATTGCTTTGGCAAATGACATCAGTGTTACTAAAGCGTTGCATCGTAACGATCCTAACCTGCTGAACGCCTGTGAGAATTTTACCAATGGTCATGGGTTTGATAGTATAATCATTACCGCTGCATCACCAACTAACGATCCTATCGTGCTGTCAACGGAGATCTGTCGCAGGAAGGGTAAGATTGTAGTTGTAGGAGCAGTAAAAATGGATGTACCGCGGGACCCGCATTTTTACAGGAAAGAACTGGAGTTAAGGATTTCGTGTTCTTATGGCCCTGGACGTTATGATGTGGATTATGAGGAAGGAGGCGTTGATTATCCTTTCGCATATGTAAGATGGACCGAGCAAAGAAATATGGGTGCATTCCTTCATATGGTTTCAAAACGGCTGGTAAATATCAAACCTCTTATATCACATACTTTTGATATCGACAATGCAGAACAGGCTTATGACATTGTTTTAGGAAAAACACCTGAACCACATATTGGCATACTGCTTAAATATGATGATTACGAAGGGAAATTTTTAACAGTTAAACAGGTTAAAAATACGCCTGTACAAAATATTAATGTTGGCTTTATCGGCGCAGGCAGCTTTGCCCAAAGCTACCTGATCCCTAATGTGAAATCATCCGGCGCCTCTCTAGATACGGTGGTAACGTCTAAAGGCATCACATCAAAGAACGTTGCCGAAAAATTTAGTTTTAATGCATGCTCTGTAGCAATCAGCGACGTGCTGGGAAAGAAGGACATCAACACTGTTTTTATAGCAACTCCTCATTCGTCACATGCCGAACAGGTTATAGAAAGCCTGAATGCAGGTAAAAACGTATTTGTTGAAAAACCATTAGCTGTTACTGAGGATGAGTTGGAAGCCATTATCACCGCAAAAACGAAAAATAATACTCCTTTAATGGTGGGCTTTAACAGGAGGTTTTCTCCGATAGCAGTTGCTATTAAAAAAGAATTTAAAAATGCCGGAGAACCCCTTGTTGTAAATATCAGGGTAAATGCAGGCTTTATTTCAAAGGAACACTGGACACAGATTCCTGAAATCGGTGCGGGCAGAATAATAGGGGAGATGTGTCACTTCATTGACCTGATGCAATTTTTTACGGATGCGGAGCCTGTAAAGGTTTATGCAGATTGCATCCAGTCCGGTAATGAGAAGCTCAAGCTGGATGATAATATATCAGTAGTGGTAAAGTTTGATAACGGGTCTGTAGGTAATCTCGTGTATGTGGCAAATGGCGACAAATCGTTACCCAAAGAACTCATTGAAGTATTTGGTGCCGGAAAGGTTGCCATCATCAATGATTTTCGGGAAGGCAGTTTGCACAGCGGCAACAAAACAACAAAGTTGAAGTCGGACGGAAAAGGGCATTCACAGGAGGTTCAGGCCTTCATAGCAAATCTAAAAGAAGGTAAAGAAAGTCCGATAAGCTTTCGCTCCATATGCCTTACCACCCAAACAACATTTAAAATAATAGATAGCCTTAGAACCGGTCTTCCTCAACAAATTACTATAAATGCGTGATCAAATATTAAAGTCGTTTAGCTTACTGGAGCAGTATTGCAAGGGAGAGGAATTTAAAGGCTGGGATCCATACGATGGATTGATGAGTAAGGTTTTCAGAGCCATGCCCATACTACCAAAGAAACGACTAACCCGGTTGATGTGGATACAGTTTATAAAAAAGATGCCCATAAATATGCGGCCTTTGTTGAAGATTGATAAAGGTTATAATCCCAAAGGGCTGGCACTTTTTATATCTTCTTATGCTCAGCTAAGCGGGTTGAAAAATTTTCATCAGCAGTCTGTTGAAAAAATAAAATTTCTTGCAGACAAAATACTTGAACTCCGCACTCCCGGTTATTCAGGCAATTGCTGGGGATATAATTTTGACTGGGAGTCAAGGGCATTTTTTCAAAAGGAATTTACTCCTACGATCGTAGCGACAACCTACGTTGCCAATTCATTGATCGATGCTTATGAAGCAACAAAGAACCGCATCTACCTTGATGCGGCCATCTCTTCCGGTGATTTTATCCTGAAAGACCTTAACCGGACTTATAACGAAAAAGGCAATTTTGCTTTTTCTTATTCTCCTCATGATAACACATCGGTTTTTAATGCATCATTACTCGGCGCCAGACTGTTGAGCAGGATTTATAAGTATACCGGTGAAGAAGAACTGGCTGTACTTGCCCGAAAAGCGGTAGCCTATTGCTGCGATTTTCAAAACCCTGATGGATCGTGGTTCTACAGCACACTGCCATTTCATCAATGGATCGATAATTTTCACACCGGCTTCAACCTTGAATGTATCTGTGACTATATGCGTTTTACCGGCGATAATAGTTTTCAGGGTAATGTTGATGAAGGGATGATATATTACAAAAAGACTTTTTTCGATGCTGAGGGCAGATCAAAATATTATAACAACGCGCTTTACCCGATTGATATTCATGCGCCGGCCCAGTTAGTGGTAACTATGTCCAAGGCCTCGTTATTTGAAGAAAACAAAGAATTGATCGACAGGGTAATGAACTGGACGATAAAAAACATGCAGTCTTCTAAAGGATACTTTTACTTTCAAAAACGAAAATACTTTACAAACAAGATACCCTACATGCGCTGGTCTGAAGCATGGATCTTTTATGCTTTAGCCGTTTATTTAAGGGAAACAGGTGATGTGCAACCAGCAGTATTATTAAAGACTGACAAATACTATAATTAATTAACATTGTGTGAATGGCTATCAGCTATCAGCTGTCAGGTATCAGCAGATCAAAACCTGATGAGCGTTCCTCCTGATAGCTGAAAGCTGATACCTGATAGCAAAAACTTCGTTTTACACTTAACCTAACACTAAAGAAAAAATCATAAGTATTTAACCGTACGCCTGTATGTTATTCAATTCATTCGAGTATTTGTTGTTTTTTCCAATCGTAACGGTGGCATTTTTTTTATTGCCACATCGTTTCAGGTGGATTTTATTACTCTTTGCATCCTGTGTTTTTTATATGTTTTTCAGACCGGTGTATATCCTGATACTGATATTCACAATTATAGTTGATTATTACGCCGGTTTAATCATAGCATCAACAGAAAATAAAAGGAAAAGAAAATACTACCTGCTTGTTAGCCTCGTAGCCAATATCGGCGTACTGGCTATTTTTAAGTATTACAACTTTCTTAATTACAATTTTACCAGTTTAGGATCTTTTCTCGGGTATGACGTTAATTTGCCGTTTCTAACGATCCTATTACCAATCGGCCTTTCCTTTCATACATTTCAGGCGATGAGTTATACCATTGAGGTGTACCGGGGCAATCAGCCACCCGAAAGGCATTTTGGCATATATGCATTATATGTGAT
>CAXTDO010000299.1:0-7309 GCA_964242315.1 uncultured Flavihumibacter sp. | reverse complement strand
TTGCAAGCCTTCGGTAAAAGTGCCTTCCATAAAATGCTTGTTCAGCTTGGCAATGTGGATGTAAACAAACGACTGCACGCGGTTATTATCGTTGCCTGTTACCAGTTCTGTTTCAGAAAAGCGCTCGAACTTCCCGAGGTACTCGTTAAATTTCTTGCGGTTCTTCAAATCAAAATTGGCGCTTATAAGGTTGTGCATGCCTTTAATGTAGTGAGCTGTTTCCACTTCAACCATACAAGGCTCTTTTTCAAACAGGTCTACCCATCTTTGGGCATACCTGTAAGAGAGCAGGAAGTCCTGCATGATAAAAGCATACCAGCAGTAACTTTGATACAGGTACAGCTTTTCATAAAATCCATTTACGGCGGTAATATCAAACGACACAAATTCTTCAAAGAACTGTTTTACCGCTATCTCATCCCGTTCGTTTCTTGCATGGCCGTTTTTAATGTACCAGCTATACAACTGAAGAGACAGATTGGAAAGCTGACTTACGCGCAGCAGCCTGGTATTCACTTCATCCACTTCCCGGGTTAACTGGTCGGCCCTGTCCTGCATGCTTCGGGTGATATGTAATGCCTCAATTTTTTTCTCAAAAAACAATACCTGTAATAAAAATGTCAATTGATTGTGCGACCGGGCGTTCTCTTTTATTTTGTCCAGGATTTTAAGGCTTTGAAGATACAGGCCTTTATTGTAGAGGATTCGGGCATGGTCCATTTGTTCATGCAACTGGATATCGATGTTGTCATCATTATTCAACAAACGAAGGCTTGCCAGTATCTGGCGGTATAAATGCGCTTTGATATTGGAAAGCTGTTGTTTTTTTATAGAACTGTTTTTGCGCAGCAACAGTTCTTCATCGTAGTCGATCATCTTATCCAGCGCGTCGAATAAATGGATGATCTTCAGGTCTACAATAGCCGAATTTCTTTTAACATATAATTTAAAATTACGTTTCTCCGACTTTTCCAGCGATTTTATCAGTTGAAATAATGAATCCGTTGATCGGTTGGGCATCGTAATTTTTTTTCCTGTAAATTAATAGCAGCCAAGGTTTTATAACTAACTTAGGTGTTTCAAGGTTGTAAAAGCAATGCAATATTAATTTGATTGGCGAGTTATACAAAGGTAAATTCGCAACAGGCTGTTTAAAATTTGATAAGGGGTAAGTTCGTGACCGGCTTTTGCAATGTAACACTTTTAAAATTAATTAATGGCAGGCAATAAAGTCTTCATATTTGATACTACACTAAGAGACGGTGAACAGGTTCCGGGCTGTAAGCTCAATGCTAACGAAAAGCTGGCACTAGCCCTGCAACTCGAATTTCTGGGTGTGGATATCATTGAAGCAGGATTTCCTATTTCAAGTCCGGGCGATTTTGAATCCGTTACGCGTATTTCCAAAGCCATTAAGAATGCTACCGTTTGTGCCCTTAGCAGAGCTGTGTTAAAAGATATTGAAGTAGCCGCAGAAGCACTTAAATATGCGGCACGCCCCAGAATTCATACCGGTATCGGCACTTCCGATTTTCATATCCATGGTAAGTTCAATTCCACACGCGAAGAGATTCTTCAAAGAGCCATACAATGTGTTAAGTGGGCGAGAAACTTTACCGATAATGTAGAGTTTTACGCCGAAGATGCGGGCCGCACCGACAATGACTACCTGGCAAGGGTAATCGAAGCAGTTATTGCGGCAGGCGCCACTACGGTGAACATTCCTGATACAACAGGCTATTGCCTGCCTCACCAGTATGGAGAAAAGATTGCATGGCTGGCTAACCATGTCCCCAATATCGACAAGGCTGTGATCAGTTGCCATTGTCATGACGACCTTGGTTTGGCTACGGCTAATTCCATCTCAGGTATCATGAATGGTGCACGCCAGATTGAGTGCACGGTAAATGGCCTCGGTGAAAGGGCTGGCAACACGTCTTTGGAGGAAGTGGTAATGGTGTTGAATCAGCATAAAGATCTTAACCTTTACACTGATATTAAAATTCATCAATTAAATCCTATAAGCAGGCTGGTAGCAGAAACTATGAGGGTGCCTGTTCAACCCAATAAAGCAATCGTTGGCTCTAATGCATTCTCTCACTCTTCCGGTATTCACCAGGACGGTTTCTTGAAAGATTCCACTACCTATGAAATAATCAATCCCGAAGATGTAGGTGCAGATGCCAGTAAAATAGTGTTAACGGCAAGAAGTGGCCGTAGTGCACTGGCTTACCGGTTTCAGAAACTGGGATATGAATATACCAGGGATGACGTTGATGAATTATACAAAAAGTTTTTGCAGGTAGCCGATGCCAAAAAAGAAGTAGAAGAAAATGACCTGCACGAACTTGCAACAAGATATCAGTCTGATAACGAAGAAATGTCGTCAAGTCTTTCTGTCGTTTGATATGAGGAGATTTCATTCTTCAACAGTTGAATACAATGTTTAATAGTCTGATAAGCCTCTCTTGTGTCCCTTGTGGCCTACCTTTGTGCCCTTTGTGGTTAAAAGACACTTGGAATTTATAGACCCTATTTAACCACAAAGGGCACAAAGATAGGCCACAAGGGACACGAAGACCTTTAACTAAACTGTAATTTCAATACGATCTTTAATATAATTTATGCCAAGAACATTGTTTGATAAGATTTGGGATAAGCACGTGGTAAAATCAATACCCGGCGGACCCGATGTGTTGTATATCGACAGGCATTTTATACATGAAGTAACCTCTCCGCAGGCTTTTAACGGAATTGAAAAAAGAGGATTAAAATTATTACGTCCACAGAAAACGGTGGCCACCGCCGATCATAACGTTCCTACCATCAACCAGCATTTGCCTATCAAGGATGAACTGTCAAGGATCCAGGTGCAGCAACTGAAAGAAAATTGCGCCCGGCATAATGTGGAGTTATATGGATTAGGCCACCCGTTCCAGGGAATCGTTCACATCATAGGGCCTGAACTGGGCATAACCCAACCAGGCATGACCATTGTTTGCGGCGACAGCCATACTTCCACGCACGGCGCTTTCGGTTGCATTGCTTTCGGCATTGGCACCAGCGAGGTGGAAATGGTTTTTGCATCGCAGTGCCTGATGCAGCTCAGGCCTAAGTTAATGCGCATTAACATTGAAGGATCGCTAAACAAAGGTGTAGTATCCAAAGACATCATACTCCATATCATATCACAGATCAGCAGCAGCGGTGCAACAGGATATGCGGTTGAATATGCCGGTTCGGCTATCAGAAGCCTTAGCATGGAAGCAAGGATGACAATCTGCAACATGAGCATTGAAATGGGCGCCCGTGCAGGTATGATAGCGCCGGACGAAACTACTTTTGAATACATCAAGGGCCGCCAGTTCGCTCCATCCGGAGAGTTATGGGATATTAAACTGGCTGAATGGAAAGCACTGCAAACGGAAGAAGGCGCCGTGTTTGATCATGAGATAAATATCAATGCCGCTGACATAGAACCTATGATTACCTATGGCACCAACCCGGGATTGGGCATTGCTATCAATGGCATGATACCCGTTCCCGACAGTATTCCTGACGCAGGTGAAAGACAAAACATTATCAAAGCATTGCAGTATATGGGCCTTGAAGCCGGAAAGCGATTACTAGGGATGCCGGTGCAACATGTATTTATCGGCAGTTGCACCAATTCGAGAATTGAAGACCTGCGGATGGTAGCCTCTGTGATAAAGGGAAAGAAGAAAAATCCTAACGTTCAGGTTATGATCGTTCCCGGCTCTCAACAGGTGGCCAGGCAGGTGCAGGAAGAAGGGCTTGATAAAATTTTTGAGGAAGCAGGATTTGCCGTTCGCCAGGCGGGATGCAGCGCCTGTCTAGGCATGAACGAAGACAAGATTCCTGCCGGGGAATATTGCATCAGTACCAGCAACCGTAATTTTGAAGGAAGACAGGGAGCAGGAGCCAGAACTTTACTGGCGAGTCCGCTGACAGCAGCAGTGGCTGCGATTACCGGGGTTGTTAGTGATGTGAGGGAATTTAATTATTAGATTAACTTTTAACCCAATTGAATTGACATTAATATTCAATAATCAATACTCAATTATCAATATTCAATTAAATGCAGGATATGTATAAATAAAAGTTTATTGAAAATTGATTATTGATTGTTGAGTATTGAATATTTTCTTCAAAAGCAATAGATAGACACTAAAACCATGCAGGCTATAAATATCATAACATCCACTTTTGTTCCGATGCCGCTGGAAAATATCGATACAGACCAGATCATTCCGGCACGGTTCTTAAAAGCTACTACCAGGCTGGGCTTTGGACAAAATTTGTTCAGAGACTGGAGGTACAATACCGACGGAAGCCCAAAAGAAGGTTTCATTCTTAACAACCCTGCATACCACGGCGAAATACTGGTGGCAGGAAAAAACTTCGGTTGCGGATCATCAAGAGAACATGCGGCTTGGTCAATACTGGACCATGGCTTCTACGTGGTAGTATCGAGCTTTTTTGCTGACATCTTTAAAAACAATGCTTTGAACAACGGTGTCATCCCTGTTCAGGTAAGTGAAGAGTTCCTGCAAAAAATATTTGAACTGAATAACGGCTCAACACTTACCATCAACCTGGGAGAACAAACCATTACTATTGATGCTACCGGTGATAAAGAAACGTTTGATATCAATAATTATAAAAAAACCTGCCTGATGAATGGGTACGATGATATTGATTACCTGCTGAGCATGAAAGAAGAAATAGCTGATTTTGAAAAACAACATACGTATTAATCACAACCTCATGAACAAAAACATTGCAGTAATACTGGGAGATGGCATCGGCCCGGAAGTTACCAATCAGTCTATTAAAATTTTAGATGCAATAGCCCTGCAATCCGGACATAGCTTTAGCTATTCTTATTGCCTGATGGGTGCCGATGCCATTGACAAAACAGGCAACCCGCTGCCCGATGAAACCATTGAAGTTTGTTTGAAAAGCGATGCTATCCTATTCGGTGCAATAGGTCATCCAAAATATGATAACGATCCAACTGCGAAAGTAAGGCCTGAACAGGGTTTGCTAAAGCTGCGCAAGGCACTGCAACTGTATGCTAACATCCGACCGGTAAGTACTTATCCTGCATTGCATCATCTGTCTCCTTTAAAAAACAAACAGCTCGAAGGTGTTGACTTTATAATTTACCGTGAACTTACCGGTGGCATTTATTTTGGCAAGAAAGAATTAAGTGAAGACCAGACGCAGGCCATTGATGAATGCACTTATACGCAATCAGAAATAGAACGTATTGCCCATCTTGCTTTTCAGCATGCACAAAAAAGAAGAAAGAAATTAACGTTGGTGGATAAGGCAAACGTGCTGGAAACATCCAGACTCTGGAGAAAAGTGGTACAACGACTGGCTGGTGAATACAGCGACGTAGCCGTAGATTATATGTTTGTTGATAACGCTGCCATGCAGATCATTCTAAATCCCAAACAGTTTGACATCGTTCTAACAGAAAATATGTTTGGTGATATTATAAGCGATGAAGCAAGTGTTATCAGTGGTTCCTTAGGATTATTGCCATCGGCTTCTGTCGGTACGGGATCAGCGCTTTTTGAGCCCATTCACGGATCTTACCCGCAAGCTGCCGGCAAAGACATTGCTAACCCGATAGGGTCTGTTTTATCTGCTGCGTTGATGCTCGATCATTTCGGCCTTAACAATGAAGCAACCTTAATAAGAAACGCTGTTGAATGGACGTTGACAAATGGATTTGTTAGCCGGGATATTGATACGGTAAATAATTATTCCACTTCCACGATAGGCGACCTGATAAGAGATTTTATTGAGAATAGGCTTCCATCTGTTATAAACAAGAATAATATTTCACTCAGTAAGTCAACAATAATATAAAGTACGGGTTGACAAAACTGATAAATAAAAATTCAGAAAATTTTTGAGAATGTATAAATTAATAAATTTTAATTGTAAGTTTGAAAAACAATCTCCTCTACATGTCGAACACCAGGATACTTAATGTTGCCAACACACTGTCAGTTAACCTGATTGTGGTGGTCATTATTGTCGGTGCTTCAATGGGAGGAGGGCTCAACTTTTAATTAAACTTAAAACATAAGCAACCCGCCTCCAAAAGAGGCGGGTTTTTTTTTGGCTGTCAGCAATCAGCTATCAGCAGGTGGGTAAATCTTGAGAATACAACTTAATTGCAAATTATCATTTATTAAACATGAACAACATTGGCTGACAGCTGATAGCTGACAGCTGATAGCTAAAAATCAGCACATGCAGTATTACAACGAAAACACCATCATTTATCTCAACGGCGAATTTGTAAAAGCGTCGGAAGCAAAAACAGATTTCTACAGCCAGTCATTGCACTATGGCTATGCAGTATTCGAAGGAATACGATCGTACAGGAATGTAAATGGTGAAACCGTTATTTTCAAAGAAGTTGAACACTATGAAAGGCTGAAGAACTCAGCGCTTGCAATGAACATGCCTTATCCTTTCGATACTGATAAACTTATTGAAGCCACCTATGAGCTGCTTGATGCAAATGATATACAGAATGCCTATATCAGGCCTGTAGTGTACGCCCCCGCCAACATGAGCTTCGCTCAAAATACTATCTCTTATATTGTCATTGCCGTTTGGGAAATGTCGCCTTTCCTGGGAGAAAAGCTCTTAAGAGTGATGACATCATCCTTTCAGCGCCCTAACCCCAAAGGCTTTAAAATAGAAGCGAAAGCTTCGGGTCATTACGTTAATTCTCTGCTCGCAAGCCAGGAAGCAAAAGCCAATGGATACGACGAAGCATTGCTTACCGATATGAATAACAATGTAGCGGAAGGACCGGGCGCCAATGTATTTTTTGAAAAAGATGGTACCCTCATCACACCTGCAACCGGCAACATCTTACCCGGTATCACCAGGGCAACGGTGATGGACATATGCAAAGAGTTGAACATACCCGTTGAAGAAAAACTCTTTACTACCGACGAGATGAAAAATGCGGATGCAGCATTCTTTTGCGGAACGGCTGCCGAAGTGATCGGCTGGCATTCACTGGACGACGTTCCGTTTAAAAAACCCTGGGGCGAATCGCTCGGTAAAATAGTTCAGGATGCTTACAAAGATTGTGTAGTAAGGCCGTTAACGGGATCATCTGCAAAGAAATATGAAGGAATGATCGTTGAATAATCAAGTATCTCAGATAGAGCAATCATGTTAATCAAATAAATCATTTAATCACGGTCACATGCCAAAGGAATTGAACAGCTACAGTAAAACAATTACC
>CAXTDO010000298.1:0-7309 GCA_964242315.1 uncultured Flavihumibacter sp. | reverse complement strand
CCGGTAGTTTGGTTCTTAAGTAAGACACGATGGCTTCCCGGTCAAAATCCGTTGCCACCACATACCCTACCAATCGCTTTGTGCCCTCTTCGTTTTCTTTAGCCAGTACCACCGACTGCTGCACCAATCCGCTTTGTTGTAAGGTACTCTCTATCTCTCCCAGCTCTATCCGGTATCCGTGAATCTTTACCTGATCATCCATACGTCCCAGGTATTCTATGTTGCCATCAGGCAGCCACCTGCCCAGGTCTCCTGTTCTATACATACGCGATCCGGGTGTTGCAATAAAAGGATCGGCAATGAATTTTTCCGCAGTTAATTCCGGGAGATTCAAATAACCCCTGGCTACCTGTATTCCTCCAATACATATTTCCCCGACTACCCCAACCGGATTCAGAAAATTTCCTTCTCGGGTTATATAGATGCGGGTGTTACCAACAGGCTTTCCAACTATTTGCCGGTTAAACAATTCGCTTACATTATTACGATCAATTAAAAAGAAACTACTGCTTATGGTACATTCCGTTGGGCCGTAATGATTGGCAAATAATGTATGAGGATACCTGTTGATATAGTCATTAAAATCATTTACATCTATCCTTTCTCCTCCCACAATGATAAGACGCAGCGATGCGCCAATATTTCCGTTGGCAAATGCATCGCCGTTTATGATAGCCTTAAATACACCTGGCAGCGTTTTAAGATATGTAATGGATTTTTCAGCAATATAACTCAGCACCCAGCCCGGATCAAACAATGAATGTTCCGGCAGATGCAACACACCTCCTCTGGTGAGCACCGGCCACATGGAAGTCATGCAACCATCAAAACTAAATGACGAAAGTAACAGGGTACTATCCGTATCAGCTATTTCATATTGATCATTGAACCACTGCAGATGACTGATAAATGAATCATGCTGCACCTGCACACCTTTGGGCTTACCGGTTGAACCGGACGTATAAAGAACATAAGCCAGTTGCCGGCCTTTAATAGTGGTGCGTACATCAGCAACAGGGTAAGTTTCTATTGTATGCCGTTGCCTGTCCGGTGTTATTATTTTTTCTTTATCAAATATGACACTCAGTTGATCCAGTTGCTTTTCTCCTGCAATCACGATACCTGCCTGCGTGTCTTTCAACATAAAATCGATCCGTTCCAAAGGATAGTCAGGATCAACAGGTACATATGCGCCGCCGGTTTTAAGGATGCCTAAGATGCTTATCATCATCTCCGGAGACTTTTCCATGCAAACAGGCACCAGTACTTCCTCTTTTACGCCACAGCTTTGCAGGTGATGAGCCAGTTGGTTGCAGCGTTCATTTAGTTCCCTGTAGGTTAATTGTTTCTGCCCGAATACCAAAGCCACCGCATCAGGACTGCGTTGTACCTGTCTTTCAAATAGGGTAATGATTGTTTCCTCTGCCGGATAGTCTACCTGCGTATCATTAAAATCAAATAAAACCTTGCTTTCCTCTGCCTTGGTAAGCATGGGCAACGCTCCTACTTCCTGAGTGGGTGTTGTTACTATTGCATGCAGGAGTTCCTTAAAGTGTAGTATAAGTCTGTTAACAGTTGTTGATTTATACAGGTCGCTACAATATTGTACAAATCCCTGAAGCCCGTCAGCCGTTTCACTTATGGTAAAGGTTATATCAAACTTGGATGAATTATTTACATAATGCTCTTTACTCAATTCAACATCTGCCAGGTGCAATCTGGGAACTTCAGGCGTATTTTGATATACAAGCATTACCTGAAATAAAGGGCTTCTGCTTAAATCTCTATGCTTCACTACTGCATCCACTACTTTTTCAAAAGGTACATCCTGATGTTTGTAAGCTTCAAGAGTTGTTTCTTTAACCTGCTCCAATAATTCTATAAACTTCGCATGAGCATTTATGTTACTCCGTAATGCCAGCGTATTTATGAAAGAACCAATAAGGCCTTCTATCTCGTACTGCGTTCTGTTGGCTACAGGTGTTCCTACAGAAATGTCTTCCTGCCCGCTATAGCGGTAAAGAAGCACTTTGAAAACCGAAAGCAGTGTCATAAACAAAGTAGCACCATGCTGATTGCTCAATTGCTGTAGTTGCCCTGTTACTTCTTTATCAATATGGAAAGTAGCAACAGCACCATTACTACTTTGAATCGCCGGCCGCACATGGTCCGTGGGCAACTCAAGAGGCGCTACATCCGCCAGCTTTTCTTTCCAGTAACCCAGCTTTTCCTGCAATAATTCGCCCTGCAAATAGTTGCGTTGCCATATTGCATAATCTGCGTACTGTATAAGAATATCTGCCAGCAGCGCCTGCTTCTTGTTTACATAAGCCTCATACAGTTCTACCACCTCTTTAACCAATATTGATATCGACCACCCATCAGAAGCAATATGATGCATAGTCAATACCAACAAATGCTCCTGCTGATTAAGTATCATTAAATCAGCCCTTAGCATATGATCTTTCGACAAATCGAAAGGCTTCCTTATTAAGTACTGAATATGCTGCTGTAATTCCGGCTCATTTTGATATTTCAAACCATCTTCTACAGATAGTCTCCATCCATTCTCATCCAGCACAAACTGATATGTTTGACCTTCCTGCTCTTTAATTACTGTACGAAGCACTTCATGGCGGCTCACCACTTTTTGTAAAGCATATTCCAGTGCATTGGCATCTAACTTGCCTTTTAAGCGCAATACGGCAGGTAAATGATAGGAAATACTGCCTTCCAGGTGATCTATAAACCATAAACGCTCCTGGCTAAAGGACAGAGGAATACGGTCAGGCCTTGGCTGTTTTATTATCGCCGGTAATGTTTCTTTATTTTGTGATCGAAGATAACTGGCCAGGCCTGCAATAGTAGCATGTACGAACAAATCTTTAATAGTCACCTCTATATTCAGTTTCCTGCGTATGGAAGATATAACACGCATGGCAAGCAGGGAATGACCTCCTATTTCAAAAAAGTGATCGTGAATACCTACCCGATCTAATCCCAACAAAGTTTGCCAGATATCAACCAGCTTTGCTTCCAGTTCAGTACCTGCCGGCACATAGTGACCGGTAGTATGCACACTTTGACCGGCAACAGGCAATGCACGCTTATCTATCTTTCCGTTGGGGGTTAATGGCATCACCTCAAGATCCATCCATATCGAAGGAACCATATAATCGGGTAACCTGCTTCTTAACCAGGAGATGATGGCATCGGGGTTAAATGTTTGTTCGGGAACCACATATCCGATCAGGCGCTTATTCCCTTCTTTATCTGCCTGTGCTACAACAACATTCTGACTTACTAAACCACTCTGCTGCAATACACTCTCTATCTCCCCCAGTTCAATACGATGACCCCTTATTTTTACCTGGTTATCTATTCTTCCCAGATATTCTATATTTCCATCAGGCAGCCACCGTGCAAGGTCACCTGCCTTATATAACCATTCACCTTCTTTAAAAAAATGAGGTATGAATTTCTCCTCCGTAAGCAGTTTGTTTTTAAGATACCCTCTTGCAAGGTTATCTCCACCAATAAATACCTCCCCCGGAACACCTACCGGTACAGGCAAGTGATATTTATCAAGGATATAGATGTTTGAATTAGATATTGGCTTACCAATAGGTGCATACCCTGGCAATGGATGTGCACTCGTAAATGCAGCAGCCGTTACCACATGTGTTTCAGAGGGTCCGTAAAAGTTATGCAGGATGATATGAGGGTGCAGTTGCATAAATTTTTCGAGCCTTGAACCAATCAGTAATTGCTCACCGGTTGAGATAATATGCCTGATACTATTGTTACGAAGCCAGTCAAAATTTATATTGTTAAAAAAGCTGTTCAATGCTGAAAAGGGTAACGATAACAATTCAATTCCATTTTCATTTATGTATGCAGCCAGTTCCGGAAAATCAAGTCTTACCGATTCTTCCAGTATGTAAAGGCTTCCACCATTAGTAAGTGAAGAATATACATCGAGCAGTGAAAGATCAAAAGCGAAGGATGCATATTGTAATAATTTCAAACCTGCCTGAATGCCTGAAAAATCGTTCTCCCAGCTTACAAGATTAAACAGCGTACGATGGGTTTGCATCACCCCTTTCGGAATACCGGTTGAACCCGAAGTATAAATAATAAATGAAAGACTATTTAAATTAATGCGTATACCAGGATTTACTTTTCTTAAGTCAGCCAGGGATAAAGATTGCACAGATATAAAACCACCTGGTAACAAAAAAGAATACACTGCCATCAGGTCGTCACTCGAAAGAATAACCTTTGGCGCACAATCATCAATGATATACTGCAGCCTGCTATTGGGTAATTCGTAATCTAACGGAACATAACATGCGCCGGTTTTACCAATTGCCAGCATAGCAACTGCACTCCATGAAGAACGGTTTAGTAATACGCCAACGGTATCATCTGCTTTCAGGTTATATTCCTGCAACAGGTAATGGGCCAACTGATTAACTTTTTCATTTAATTCCCTGTAAGTGAGCGCATCGTCTTTATATACCTGGGCAACACGGTACGGGGTACGTTGTACCTGATCTTCAAATAAGTCAATGATTGTTTTATTGGGTGGATAAGCAATATCCGTAGCATTAAATGCTGTCAGTAAACGGTGTTCCTCCGTTTTACTTAATAACCGTATATCAGATAATTTATCTGTCGTAGCTTCTGATATTTGAAGCAGCACATTTTTAAAATGATCACTTATGCTGTTTACGTACACTTGATCTAAAAATGCTACGTTGTAGTAAAACTCAACGTGTATTTGTTCTGAACTGTTTATGATAATTGTTAAGGGATAATTAGTAGGCGCATAAATACCAACATTTTCAACTGTCAAGCTCCATTGTTTGGCTGCTATAACTTTGTTTACAGGGTAGTTTTCAAACACCAGCAGGCTGTCAAATAAGTCTCCCTGCACACCTGTCCATTTTTTGGTTTCATACAGAGGTGTATATTGATATTGGCGGGATAAAACCTGGTCGTTCTGTATGCCTTGTAATAATTCCGTTATACGCTGCCCTTCCTTTATACCTGCATGCAGGGGAAGGGTATTAATATACATTCCTACGCGCTTTTCCACTCCCGGAAGGTCGTCGGGACGGCCTGAGACTACGGCGCCATATACGATGTCATTTTCTCCGGTATAACAATGCAACAGATAAGACCATACCCCCTGCATTATAGTATTAACAGTGATACGATGACGCTGCGCATAATTTTTTATTTTTTCCGTAGTGGCAACATCTATCTCCAGGAACTGCGATTTGGATGATCCCAATCCCCTGGTTTGTTCTGACTTTGACGCTATAAAAGGAAGTATGGTACCATGTTCAATTCCTTTCAGGTACTTACGCCAATATGCTTCTTCTTTATTTTTATCCCTGCGCTCTATATACCGGATGTATTCTTCATAACCATCTTCTTTCGCTGCTTTTACTTCTTTGCCCTGCGCTAGTAATTCATACGTGTTTAAAAATTCTTCCATCAGTATGGGCAGCGACCAGCCGTCGAACAGAATGTGGTGCCATGTCCATACCATTCTATAACGGGCTTCCGCTAATTGAAGCAGCCCTACACGCATTAATGGCGGGGTTTTAAAATCAAAGGGTTTATCAAGTTGCGCCTTTTCAAAAACTCTTATTGCCGACAACTGGCTGGCCTCATCCATACCTCTGCCATCCGATATTTGTACAGGCAGTTCAACTTCCTTGTACACGCACTGCACCGGTACACTGAATGCATCATAATAAAATGCTGTACGAAGTACGCTATGATGCGATACCAGGTATTCCCATGCCTTTTTAAATACCCCGGTGTTGAGGCCTGCCAGATCACAACTAAATTGATTTTTATGAGCTTCCGTACCTTCTTCATAAAGGCCGTGAAACAACATGCCCTGCTGAAGACCGCTTAGCCGGTATATAGACGATATGTTGTTCGACTTTTTTACCGCGGAGAGATCTGTAAAAAGGTTGATATATTCAATCAGTTCATTTTTGTTAGCTTTTATGTAATCTATTATTTCCGTATTGGATTTAATAGATTCAATATCGCTGTTCGACAACTTCTTTTTATCGCCTTTCAGCATAAGTTTTCCGTCATCAACCGATAATGTAAAATGCGCTTTATTAAGATTTGATATAAATTCTTTTATTTCCATTAAGATAGTTGTGTGAAGTTGCCTTGATTTTTTTATCAGCACCCGGCCTCATCGCTTCATCCCTGCGTTACGGCTACTTTGTCAGCTTGGCGGCAGGCAGCTTTATTAATATAATATACACATACTAACATTTAAAAACAACTTTATACCGTTATAGGGTAATACATTTTTTTTATGATAACAGACCTTATCAATTTGAAAATGCTGCTGCAGTGAAGTCATACAACAACCCAGCGTTCAGAAGCTGATAATACTATCCTTGTTGTCTTCTTCCAGAAAACTATCCAGCTCTTCATAACTGATATCTGAGCCTAGTCCATAATCTGACGGCGTGAAAACAACATTTGACTCTCCCAGTTCCATACAGTGGCTGATCAATAGTTCCAGATGCAGCAGATAATTATTTGCAAGCGCCCTGATTGTATTGTCATAGTAATGCAGGTTGCTATATCTCCAGGTCAGCACCAGCTCTCCCTGCCGTATATGGCTGTTCACAGAAAGCTTCTCGCTTACTACCTGATCTTCACTTACACCGGCCCCGGTGACTTCATTTGCAGATGTAAACCATTTACTTTCCCGGATGACATTATCTAACTGGCCCATATAGTTGAATACCAGGTCCCATGGTTCTCTACCCTGCAATGAAGCTTCTTTATTGATATATTTAAGTACCCCATAACCTATTCCTTTTTCCGGAACCTGCCTTAACTGCTCCTTCACCGATTTAATCCAATCATCCGCGCTTCTGCCTGTGCCTGCCTGCAGCATTACAGGATAAAGGCTTGTGAACCAACCGACCGTGCGGCTGATATCAGTTGTTGCTTCACCGATAGGCTCCCTTCCATGACCTTCCAGACCAATCACCACTTTATCAGTTCCACTCCAGTCACAAAGCGTCCATGCAAGGCAACTAAGCAATATATCATTAACTTCTGTGTGATACACACGTGGTACTTTCTGTATTAACAAACGGGTTTGCTCAACACTAAGCCGCAAGGTGTACAGAGTGGTATCCTTTACCCGTACCTGTTGCGTATACGCTTTGTCAACAGGCAATGAACGATAGCTTTTTACTGCCTTATCCCAATAAGTTTTTTGAGACAACAGGCCTTTACTCTGTCCATACAT
>CAXTDO010000297.1:3722-7317 GCA_964242315.1 uncultured Flavihumibacter sp. | reverse complement strand
CAGCTTTTGCAAGAGGAGTATGCGAATCGTTTGGAGTAGCCACTACAACAAGATCGATGTTATCGTTATTAATAATAGCATCGTTATCATTTACAACCGTTGCCAACGGATAACGGGCATGAGCAAGTGCTATCTGATCGGGCCTGGAAGCTCTTATCAACGTAAGCTCAAGGCCATCAACACATGTTAAGATAGGCGCATGGTATATTTGTCCGGCTGCGCCGAAGCCGATTAATCCAACACGGACTGGTTTCATTTTAATGATTAATTATTAATGATTAATTATTAACGGTCAGTTGCTGGTATTCTTAGTGGTCTTAAAATTCGTAACACAGCTATACATAAGTGTAAACTTCAATTTGTAATGTACTATTAAATTAAAACCGCCCACCTTTAATAATTAATCATTGATAATTAATCATTAATCTCACGCTTTCGCCAAACTTTTCCTTTCACCGATTTGCTGGCGCCACATGGCGTAGTATAAGCCTCTTTCAGCGAGCAGCGATTCATGTGTTCCGGTTTCCACTACGCTTCCTTTTTCGAGCACATAGATATTATCGGCATGCATGATAGTGGAAAGGCGATGAGCGATTAATATGGTGATTTGTTCGCGTTGTGAAGAGATGGAACGGATGGTGGAAGTAACTTCTTCTTCTGTGATAGAATCCAGTGCGGAAGTGGCTTCATCAAAGATCAGTAATTTGGGATGACGCAACAGCGCGCGCGCGATGGATAAACGTTGTTTTTCACCTCCTGAAACTTTTATGCCGCCTTCGCCTATCAGTGTTTCGATACCGTTATCGGCCCGTGCAAGCAGGTTGAAACAGGCAGCTTTCTCCAGTACATCCTGCAGATCTTCATCTGTAGAAGAAGGATTTACAAATAATAAATTTTCCTTGATAGTGCCTGCAAACAGTTGGGTATCCTGTGTTACGAAGCCTATTTGCGTACGGAGCGTATCAAAATCTATATCATGCCCATGAACACCGTTGTATAATATTTCGCCTTCATTAGGCCGGTATAAACCTACCAATAGTTTTACCAACGTAGTTTTGCCTGAACCTGAAGGGCCAACAAATGCAATGGTCTGACCGGTTTTTACGTCGAAGCTGATACCGTCCAGTGCGTACAGGGGAGCCGTCTGGTGTTTGAAGCGCACATTTACAAATTCCAGTTCGCGGATGTTGCCAATGGGAACAGGCTGTAAAGGTTTAGGCTCAGGCGATTTTTGCATGAGGGTATCAAAATTATTCAATGATGCCTCCGCTTCGCGGTACGAGAGAATGATGTTGCCGATTTCCTGGAGCGGTCCGAAAATAAAGAAGGAATAAAAAGTAAGCGTTAGTAATTTACCCGTGGTAAGAACGTCCTGGAATATGAGGTAAAGCAGGGTGAACATGATCAGTTGTCGCAGGAAGTTTACAAACGTACCCTGTATAAAGCTTAATGCCCTGATGCTTTTCACTTTCTTAAGTTCCAGTCCTAAAATTTTGTAGGTATTGGTGTTCAGCCGTTTTACTTCCTGTTCGGTTAAGCCAAGACTTTTAACCAGTTCAATATTTCGCAGCGATTCGGTGGTGGAACCTGCCAGGGAGTTGGTTTCTTTTACAATTGTTTTCTGAATAACTTTTATTTTTTTGCTAAGCACGCTTGTAAGCATCGCAAGCAGGAAAATACCCACCAGGTAGATAGGCATGATAGACCAGTGCAGGCTGAAAGAGTATACCGATACAAACACTATCCCTACCAATACGCCGAAAAGTACATTGATAAAGGAGATGATAAATTTCTCCGTGTCCGTTCTTACCTTGGACAGGATGCTGAGTGTTTCGCCGCTTCGCTGGTCTTCAAATTCCTGGTAAGGGAGTTTCATGGAATGTTTCAATCCGTCTGTAAAAAGGCTGGCGCCGAATTTTTGTACTACCACGTTTACAAAATAATCCTGGAATGCCTTTGCAATTCTGGAGATCATAGCCACTCCGATAAGAAATCCCAGGTATTTCAACACACCCAGCAGGAATTCATTCTGTTCCCTCGGCCTTTCAATCACAAAATTATGTTTGGCATCGTAATGACCTATATGATGTGGATGAGCAGCAAATTTATCTATGATAATTCCCAGAAAATAAGGATCCAGCATGGAGAAAACCTGATTAATTGCGGCCAGTAATAGTGATAAACCGATCAGCCACTTATAAGGCTTCAGGTACTTTAATAATAATTTCATTAGTAGTAATAATTTTCAGCCAGGAGATAATTGTTCTTTAAGCATGCATCGTCAATAGCGAAGTTAAAAGTGCCATATAAGAATAAGCAATTTCTAAATTCGGTACAAGTTATTAAAATACAGCTAGATGGCAAGAACAAGATTAACGAAGCGTTTTTAGTGCCGTGCAACAAGCTTCCGGTTTGTCAGATCATTGCCAAATACAATTCAACTGATAATTCATTTCATCGTAGATTAGCTGTAAACTGTAAATACTTGTTAGGCACCTATATCTCTTGTGTTTACCATACAGTTATCTATGTATTTTTATTGATATAAGCAACAAATATGAATTGGAAAAACGAAGTGACAGACCTGTTAAACACAGCATATCCTATAATTCAGGCACCCATGCTGGGTGTTACCACTCCTGAAATGGTTGCTGCAACCTCTAACCTGGGAGGATTGGGATCATTGCCTGTGGGAGGATTGTCGCCTGAAAAAACGGTGGAGCTTATCCGCCACACTAAAAAATTAACCGGCAGGCCTTTTGCGGTTAATTTATTTGCCAACGACAAGCCAGAATTAAATGAGGAAGAGGTATTAAAAATGAAAGAATTTTTAGAGAACCTTTGTTTAAAAAATAATCTGGCTGTTTCTATTCCTGCATCCGATACATTTCGGTTTTACTCGTATACTGAACAGGTTGAAATATTATTACAGGAAAATATTCCTGTTGTAAGCTTTACTTTCGGTATTCTTAATGATGAAGCAATAAAAGCGTTTAAGGATAACGGTAGTATTTTGATAGGAACAGCTACAAGTTTGAAAGAGGCGAAGTTATTAGAAGAAAAAAATATAGACATCATTACCGCCCAGGGTATTGAAGCAGGTGGACACAGGGGCACATTTCTGAATGATGAACCTCTTCCCCTCATTGGATCTATATCATTGATTCCGCAGATAGCCAATAAAGTCGCCAAACCGGTTATTGCTGCGGGGGGAATTAAAGATGGAAGAACTATTAAGGCCGCGCTCACCCTTGGCGCAAAAGGAGTTCAGGTGGGCACAGCTTTCATTGCCAGTGATGAGAGCATGGCAATTCCTTCTTACAAGCAGGCCCTTCAGGATGCCCAGGAAACTGACAGTGTTTTAACGCACGCTTTTACAGGCCGGTGGGCCAGAGGAATAAAAAATAAATTTATATCTGCATTTTCAGGCACTGAAATAAACATACCTGCATATCCCATACAAAATCACTTGATCTCCATGATAAGAACGGCTGCTTTGCAACGCAACGACAAGGAGTTTGCCAATCTTTGGGCGGGCCAGTCTTCCGCGGGAACCGAGGCAAAACCGGTTGCTGAAATATTTAAACAACTCATT
>CAXTDO010000297.1:0-3712 GCA_964242315.1 uncultured Flavihumibacter sp. | reverse complement strand
TTGAAAGTACAGAGGCAGAAAATTGAGTAATAATCTGTGGTATTTGCTATCAGCCGTGGCCGTCAGCAGTCAGGAGGAAATTATATCAGGCTTGAATTTTCCTGATAGCTGACAACTGATAGCAAAACAATATTGATGAATTATTTGTAGATATACTACGGCTAACCATTTAAACATATAAGGTTTTTAAAACCTTATATGTTTTTGCAAGACTAAAACAAATTATATGTCCATAACATCTGACACGGAACTTTCCGGAATGCAAAAAATAAGTAAGGCTGTTGCCAACACCTTAAAGCAGATGCGCGAACATGCGAAGCCGGGAATGACAGCAAAAGAACTCGATGAATACGGTGGCAAAATATTATCCGATTGGGGAGCGGCTTCTGCGCCAAAACTTACTTATGGTTTCCCCGGATGGACATGCATAAGTGTTAACAATGAAATAGCTCATGGCATCCCATCACAAAAGAAGATATTCAGGGAAGGAGACCTGATCAATATTGATGTTTCTGCAGAGTTGGGTGGATACTGGTCAGACAATGGAGGGTCGTTTGTTTTAGGTCAGGATATCAATAGCCACAATCCACTGGTGAATGCTTCCAGGAACATCTTACATACAGCTATAAGCCAGATACATGCCGGGGTAAAAATTGCAGATATTGGCAGGCTGATTGAAACGGAAGCAAAAAAACTTAAATACAAAGTTATCAGGAATTTAGTCGGACATGGAGTGGGAAGAAGCCTTCATGAAGCGCCTTTTGAAATTCCCTGCTATTACGACAGGATGAACGAAACAAGGTTCCGCAAAAATTCGGTAGTGGCAATTGAAACATTTATCTCTACACGTGCTACGATCGCAGAAGAAAAAGGTGATGGATGGACATTCGTTACCAAAGATGGAAGCTTTGTTGCCCAGCATGAACATACGATTGTTGTTACCGATGATAAACCTATCATATTAACGGAAGCTAATGGAATCTGGAATTAGCTGTCAGGTATCAGGTATGGGGTATGAGGAAGAACATATTACACATTTTCTTCCTCATACCCCACGCCTCATACCTCATACCTGATTACATTTTCCCGGAAATTTTTGCATCGAGAATCAAGCCCTCTTCATCCCAAGCTGCATCACGATTGGTTATTATATTATGATTATCGGCTTTAATAACGCTTTCCAGTTCTTCAATTAATTCCCTGGCGGTAACAATGTATTGATCTTCTTCACGGATGGACGCTAATTTTTTAAGACTCAGTTCGTCGTACTTCAAAAATGTTCTTGCAGCCCTTTGAGCACTGTACGCACGATAACCTAAAAATTTCATGGCATCCAAACCTACCCTTATGGAAGTGTCCAGTGTTTCCCGGTATACATGAAGCATTCCCGCATTCATCTGGTCATAGGCGTCGAAACGGTTTTTTGCCCTCGCCAGCATGCGCAGGTTAGGAAAATGCTTTTTAATGGTCTCTATCATCTCCAATCTTTTCTCTGCGTTGTCAATAGCAATGATGATTATTTTAGCCCTGGAAGCGCCGGCTGCGCTCAATAGCTCAAACCTGGATGCATCACCATAATAGACTTTAAACCCCATTTTACGAAGCACATCCACCCGGTCTGAATCGATATCAAGAATGGTGGTGCCTATATTATGTGCCCTTAAAAAGCGGCCGATGATATTTCCAAAATGCCCGAAACCTGCTATGATAACCGGATTGCTTTCATCTATTTCATCAGGCTTATTTTCTTCTTCCGATTCTTTGGTGCCTAATTTCGGCATTAAAACTTTTTCATTGAGTAATAATACCATCGGAGTTAATGCCATACTGATAGCCACCACTGCAACCATCAGGTCTACTATGGTGGCAGGTAATATTCCTTCCTTTGTGCTGAATGAAAATAGTACAAATGCAAATTCTCCCACCTGGCACAGCGCACATGCAAAAAGCATATTTTGATCAATACTTAGTTTAAAAACTTTTCCAAGTGATAACAATACCGATGCTTTTACAATCATTAAGAGCAGTACCAATCCTATAATTGTTGCCGGCTCTTGTGCAATAAGGTGAAAATTGATGGAAGCGCCCACTGAGATAAAGAACAATCCAAGTAACAAGCCTTTAAAAGGTTCGATATCACTCTCCAGTTCATGCTTGTATTCGCTGTTGGCAAGCACAACGCCTGCCAGGAAAGTACCCAGTGCCGGGCTCAATCCTACCTGGGTCATTAGCACTGCAATGCCTACAACCAATAATAAAGCCGTGGCAGTAAAGACCTCCGAAAGCCTGGTGGCAGCTACCATTCTAAAAACCGGCCTGATAATATACCTTCCTGCAACAATGATAGAAGCCACCGATCCTAATGTAACCAGTGTTTGCGCCCATCCGGGAAAGCCGCTTACCCATGTGCCGCCTGCTTCTGTGGATGACTGTATGGTTTTGCTGGTTGCTAATATTGGAAACAGGGCAAGCATAGGAATTACCGAAATGTCCTGGAACAGCAACACCGAAAAAGAGCTTTGCCCGGCTGCAGATTGCATTAATCCTTTTTCATTTAATGTTTGCAGTATGATAGCGGTGGAAGACAGTGATAAAATCATTCCTAAAGCAACAGCCTCGCGCCATTGCATACCAAATAAAAAGTTGGCAACGGCCGCCACTACGATGGCAGATAGCAACACCTGTAATCCGCCAAGTCCGATTATAGACTTGCGCCTTTTCCAGAGGCGTTCAGGCTCCAGCTCAAGTCCTATTATAAAAAGCATCATTACCACGCCAAACTCGGCAAAGTGCATGATATCCTGTCCTTCGTTACCAATGAAACCGAATAATGCCGGGCCTATCAGTATGCCCGCCATCAGATAGCCTAATACCGATCCCAGTCCTAATTTTTTTGCGATCGGCACCATGATTACTGCCGCCGCCAAATAAATCATTGCCTGAAAAAAAAATGAGTGTTGATCCATGCTTTAAGATTGTATTATTGTATGGATAGGTACTAAACCGTTGGAACTTGCTGCCTGCTGCCATTCGTTTTCATCAAGCCTGCCGTTTTCGATGGCAATCAGCAGTTCATGATACTGCGCAGCGTATACATCAATCTCCGGATTATTAAGCTTGTGGGTACCATAAACTATAAAAGGCGGCATATAGACCATGTGACACAAAGAAGCGGTCTGGTTAAAGGGTAAAAGAAATTCATTAACAGTGAAACGGTTCCGGCCCTGCGGTGTATAAACTTCCTTTGGCCCTCCGCAAGTGATAGCATTCAATATTTTTTTATCAGTGAGGGCGGTACCGCCCGATCCGTAAGCCCATCCATGTTCAAGGACAAGGTCCTGCCATTGTTTTATCATTGCAGGTGCGCTGTACCAGTAGAAAGGGTGTTGCAATATGATCACATCATGTTCAAGTAACTGGTTCTTCTCAAATTCCACGTCAATATCCATATCAGGATACACCTGGTATAAATCATGAAAAGTTGTATTGCTTAACCGGCTTGTATGTTGTATCAGCTTTCTGTGCACCCTTGATTTTTCCAGAGCCGGGTGCGCAAAAAGTATCAGTATCCTGGGCATAACATTATTGGGCATTTATTGCAAGATAGGAAAGTTCAAAGTTGATTGATGAGGAGCAGTTGTACGTAAGGCAGGCATTAATAAATTTGCAAGTTTTTTTTAACCACGGAGGAAAAGCCGAGGTGCCACGGAGG
>CAXTDO010000296.1:0-7332 GCA_964242315.1 uncultured Flavihumibacter sp. | reverse complement strand
CTGTGTTTAAAAGACACTTGCAGGGGCGGCGGCTCATAATCTAAAAATCATTCTATCTTATTGAAGATCTCTACCGGTGTATTACAAAAAGTTACCCGTTGCTCCCATGGCTCATATAAAAAGCCTTCTTTATCCATTTGTTTTATATGCTGGATGAGGTAGTTGTAAAACCCTCCTGAGTTTAAAAAATAGATATTCTTTTCGTGTATCTTTAACTGATTCCAGGTAAGCATTTCGAATACTTCATCAAGGGTACCGATCCCACCGGGCAGTATAATGGCAGCATCACACATATCGTACAGCATTTTCTTTCGGCTATGCATATCGGCTACTACGGCAAGTTCTGTAAGTCCTTCATGTTGTTGTTCCCAGTCAACCAGGATTTTTGGAATGACTCCCATTACAGAGCCTTCATGATGCAGAACCGAATCGGCAATCACACCCATTAAACCTTTTTTACCACCACCATAAACCAGTTTAATTTTTAGTATTGAAAGTAAACGTCCCAGTTCAGCGGCATGTTCCGCAAACAACGGATTATTGCCGTTTCGTGAACCACAAAAAACTGCAACAGATTGAATTTTAGTCATTTGGAAATTTTCGTCATTCAATTAAACTTAGGTACTCCTTGTGTCCTTTGTGGGTATTCCTTTGTGTTCCTTTGTGGTTAAATCTTCGAACGGATGGAAGATTAGACATTCGAAGAATTTAACCACAAAGGACACAAAGGAATACCCACAAAGGACACAAGGAGTTCATGACAATCACTGTACGGCGCAAAAGTAGTATTGTGTACAGTAACTGGATAAAGTTTTTTTACCTTCATTCGAATATTAAATTTAATCTATGTCTCCAGCAGTGTTGCTTTCTTTTGTGATTGGATATTTTTTGATGTTGATCCTTGTTTCTTATTTCACTTCCAAAAATTCGTCAGACAATTCCACTTTCTTTATTGCCAACCGCAAATCTAAATGGTGGCTGGTAGCTTTTGGAATGATCGGTACAGCGTTAAGCGGAGTTACATTTATTTCAGTTCCGGGAGAAGTAGGATCACCCAGCGGTGCACAATTTAAATACTTCCAGTTTATTTTAGGCAATGTAGCAGGATATATAGTGGTGGCTACCGTTCTTTTACCACTGTATTACCGCATGCAACTGACATCCATATATGAAGTAATTGAACGTACACTCGGGAAGGTCAGTCATAAAACAGCAGCGGCAATTTTTTTACTTTCAAGAACGATAGGGTCGGCATTCAGATTGTACCTGGTGGCGATAGTATTGCAGCGGTTCATTTTCGACTCCATGAATGTACCTTTCTGGCTAACCATTGTTATTTGTTTGGCATTGATCTGGGGATATACATTTAAGGGCGGTTTAAAAACGATCATCATTACCGATACTTTGCAGACCGTATTTTTGGTGGCTTCTGTTTTTTTCTCTATCTATTTTATCTGTAGAAGCCTTCATCTGAACATCCCTGAAGCCTTTGAGACGATCAAGCACAGCGGGTACTCAAAAATATTTTTCCTAAATGATTTTCCTTCCAATAAATTTCATCTCACCAAACAATTTCTTGGAGGGTTGTTTGTAACAATCGGGATGTTTGGCCTGGACCAGGATCTGATGCAAAAGAACTTAAGCTGTAAGAATATATGGGATGCTCAAAAAAATATGTTCACCTTCTCTTCCATTTTTGTGGTAGTAAACCTGTTCTTTTTAAGCGTAGGGGCTTTACTATATATTTATGCTGCTAAAAACGGTATCACCGTTCCGCTCGATCCTGTTAGTCACGCGCCAAGAACTGATTACTTATTTCCGGAGATAGCTTTAAACCATTTTAAAGGTATTCCGGCAATCGTTTTTATGCTTGGACTAACCGCTGCCACCTTTGCTACTACCGATTCTGCATTAACTGCATTAACCACCTCTTTCTGTATAGATTTTTTAGGATTTGATAAACCTGAAAACGAAAAGGTAACATCAAAAGTAAGAACCAGGCACCTGGTGCATGTTGCATTTTCCTTCCTGATACTGATTGTTATCTTATTATTCAATGCTTTAAACGACGCTTCGGTAGTAAGCGCCATCTTTAAAGTGGCTACGTTTACCTACGGCCCCTTGATAGGATTATTTGCTTTTTCTCTCTTTGCTAAAAACAGGTCTGTTTTTGATAAAGCCACTCCCGTTGTTTGCATCCTGTCGCCGCTTATTTGTTTCTTCATTGACAGATATTCAAAACAGTTACTTGGCGGATATGTATTTGCCGAAGAATTGATTATTGTAAACGGTTTGATAACTTTTTTGAGCCTGTTGGCGATTTCGAGAAAAAAGGAGTCGGTAAACCTAAGCTCAAACCTATAAGGCTTTTAAAACCTTATAGGTTTACGGAACTAAACCATTAACATGGAACCCATACATCCACATGTGCAGGCTTACGCAGAACGATTTACCACTCCGGAGGATGAAACTTTACGGGCAATAGCGGCATTGACAAATCAATCACATGCTCATGCTCATATGTTAAGCGGGCATTTACAGGGAAAATTTTTGCAATTTATCAGTGAAATAATGCAGCCGCGGCGCATCTTGGAAGTAGGTACCTTTACCGGCTACAGCGCTATATGTTTGTCAAAAGGACTGCAGCCCGGGGGAAAATTGCATACTATTGAGTTAAGAAAGGAAGATGCCGAGCTGGCCTGGAAAAATTTTAACTTAGCTAATGTACAGGAAAAGATAATTTTGCACACCGGCAATGCGTTAGAAATACTGCCGGCGCTTAACGAACAGTGGGACCTTGTATTTGTAGATGCGGATAAAACAGGGTATATTCAATATTATAATTTGATTTTACCAAAACTGAGAAAAGGCGGGGTAATACTGGCAGATAATGTATTGTTTCACGGGAAAGTTTTGGAAAATGAAATAGAAGGAAAAAGTGCAAAAGCCATACAGGCATTTAACGAATATGTATTTCAGGATCATTCGGTAGAAAAAGTACTGTTAACCATCAGGGATGGATTACTAATGATCATTAAAAAATAAACATTATTCAGGCATGCAACGTAGATTTATTATTTTCCTTTTGCTGACTGCAACTGCGTATACCCAAACATTCGGACAAAAAGAGGGCGATATCCTTGCGTATATTGCTGCGTATAAAGATATTGCAATACAGGAAATGCAACGTACCGGTGTGCCTGCTTCTATCAAACTGGCTCAGGGTATACATGAAACAGAAGCCGGTAAAAGTGACCTTGTACTGAAATCCAACAATCATTTTGGTATAAAATGTAAAACAGGCTGGAATGGCGACAAGGTATACCATGACGACGATTCAAAAGGTGAATGTTTCAGGAGTTATGAGCATCCGGAAGATTCCTATACCGATCACTCGGATTTTCTGAAAAACAGTCCCCGCTATTCTTTCCTTTTTGACCTTGATCCTACAGATTATGAAGGATGGGCTTATGGATTAAAAAAAGCCGGTTACGCTACCAATATAAGATATTCGCTTATCCTTATTAATCTGATCAGAACTTACAACCTTCAGGATTATTCATTAATTGCATTGGGAAGAATGAAGGACTCTGATCATAGTGTTGCTTCCCGCAATAAACTGATTCCCATTATTATTCCTGTAAAAGAATCTGCAATAATAGCGGCTGGTCCACAACCCAGTAATACTGTTTCCTACCCGGCCGGCATATTCACCATCAACGATACAAAAGTTGTTTATGTAGCCTCAAATACTCCCTGGCTGGTGCTTGCTGAACAGTATGATATTCCCTTAAGCCGTTTGTGGGATTTTAACGACCTTGAAAAAGATGATGACCTGCTTCAAAAGCCGCAGCTTATTTACCTTCAGCGGAAGCGTAAAACAGGGAACTTTGAAACTCACCAGGTGAAGACCGGTGAAAATTTGTATGATATATGTCAGTCCGAAGGTATCCGCTATGAAAGTTTGCTTGAATTAAATCACCTGAATGGCGACCTGCAACCGGCAGAAGGCGAAATACTAAATTTACAGCATGCTGCTTCATTACGTCCTTTATTAACTAATGAGAAGAAAAATAAGACCTATGTAAGTACAAGCCCCGAGAAAGGTGTGATACCGGTTGAAAGTACTGGTAGCAAAACAACCCCATCCGGCAACCTTACAAACAATGTTACACCTGCGAAAATTACTACCCATCTGGTTTCCACAAAAGAAACGCTTTACAGCATATCTAAAAAGTATGGCGTTGAACCGGAAAAAATAATGAAGTGGAACAAATTAGATACCATGGATGTAAAAATAGGCCAGTCTTTAATTATTTATAATAGCAATTAACCCCTTATATTTGGTTTGGGCAACCTGAGTGTATTTGGCTATCAGCCGTCAGCTATCAGGAGATCAAACTCTTATCAGCTTTCCTTCTGATAGCTGACGGCTGATAGCTGACACAACTCTTTTATATCTAATCATTAATTTCCTTCTTCATGGCCACTATTCAAGTACATGATAAATTATTTGAACCTTACCTGAGCGCTGATGAAATAATTAAAAAGGTGTCTTTGATTGCTTCCAGGCTGAATGAAGATTATAAGGAAAAAAGGCCGTTGTTTATTGCTATTCTGAACGGCGCTTTTATGTTTGCTTCCGATCTTTTTAAGCAGGTAAAAATTGATGCTGAAATTTGCTTTATCAAACTCGCCAGTTATAAAGGAACCAAATCGAGCGGCCAGGTAATTACGGCTATTGGGTTGGATATGGATCTATTTAACAGGCATATCATTATAATTGAAGATATTGTTGATACAGGCAAAACCCTTAATGTATTCCTGCCTCAATTAAAAAATCAGCAACCGGCATCATTAAAAATAGCTGCGTTGTTGCATAAACCGGAGGCCAGTATTTATCCATTACAAATCGATTATCTCGGATTCACTATACCTAATAAATTTGTAGTAGGCTATGGTCTTGATTACGATGGATTAGGCAGAAATATTGCCGAAATTTATAAGTTGGTTGACTAGTGATAAGTTAAGTATGAATTGACGCATTGGATTGTAAGTGTCTTTTAACCACAAAGGGCACAAAGGAGGAAACACAAAGGTCACAATGAGAGGCTTTGTGTCCTTTGTGTTTCCTCCTTTGTGCCCTTTGTGGTTAAAAGAACTGGTCGTACGGCTGATATGTATCACGTCAGTTTATGATCAACTTAACACTAGTGTGATATTAGGCATAAAATGTCGTGTGAATTGCTATCAGCTATCAGCCGTCAGGTATCAGCAGTTCAAACCTGATAAGCTTTCCTCCTGATAGCTGACCGCTGATAGCAGTAATGGCACGAACTGTAAGTGTATATCTTTGTCTTTAACTTTCTTTAATAGATGATCTGTTGAAAGCTATATGTTGTATATTGATTGCATTGCTATATTATCCACACTTGTATTCCCAATTTTATTTACGTGGAGAAATAAAGGATGAGTCTGACAAACCGCTTTCTAATGTTAAGATCCTGCTTCGTTCCACTGGTTATATCTACTACTCCGGCAGTTCCGGTGGGTTTGGAATCATGTCAACAAAGACGACCGATTCTGTAAGCATTTCTCTTGATGGCTACCAACCCATGACGGTAAAATTATTAAATAACAAGTACGAATACATTATTTTGAAGCTGCTTGCATCCGGCAGCATGCAAAAAAAGCGCCTGGTGTCATTTACCAAGGATATGAAGATAGAGGAAAGGCTCAGGTGGTCCTTAGGCGGTGAAACCTACTCTAATTTACTGGAAAACGATTTTATAGAGGCTAAGAAATTTTCCGAGACAGGTTTTGCTGTTAGTATTGACAAGGCTTCTTATAGTAACGTACGGAGGTTTATTAATATGAATACTACAGTGCCTCCTGATGCAGTGCGCATGGAAGAGATGCTAAACTATTTTAATTTTGGCTATAACCAACCTGGCAAAAACGAAGTATTCAGTTTTGACTCTCATCTAACTTCCTGTCCCTGGAATAGCGATAATGAGTTGCTTTTTTTTAAAGTCTGTGCCCGCCAGGTTAATATGGATCTGGTCCCTTCAAGTAACCTTGTTTTTCTGATAGATATTTCCGGATCTATGGATATGCCTAACCGGTTACCTTTATTGAAATCTGCATTTAAGCTATTGGTAAACAACCTCCGCGACAAGGATACGATATCCATTGTTGTTTATGGCAGTACAGTAGGTGTATGGATGCAGCCTACATCAGGAAAAGAGAAGCTTAAAATTGAGAAGGCGATAGAAGATCTTTTCCCGGGAGGCGCCACTGCCGGGGCTTCCGGTATTGAAACTGCCTACAGGCTTGCTAAAAATACTTTTATAAAAGGAGGTAATAACCGGGTGATATTAGCTACCGACGGAGATTTTAATGTAGGACAAACTTCTGAAGAGGAGCTTGAAAAGATGATTTCACAACAACGGCAGTCGGGTATTTATCTAACCTGCCTTGGAGTTGGTATGGGAAATTATAAAGACTCCAAACTTGAGGTATTGGCAAAAAAAGGCAATGGAAATTTTGCGTACCTGGACGATGAAAAAGAGGCTCAAAAAGTAATGGTAAAAGAGTTGACGCAAACTTTGTATTCAGTAGCTGACGATGCTTTCCTGAACATCAGATTCAATCCAAACTTTGTAGAAAGATACCGGCTGATAGGTTTTGATAACAAAGTAAATGCGGTGGCAGACTCTTCCAGCGAACTGGAAGGGGGCGAGATTGGATCAGGGCATACCTTGCTTGCAGTAATTGAAATTACATCAAAAATAGCCCGAACAAATACAAACACGCCGGCTACCGAAGGAGTATTGGCAAACTTAACATTGAATTACAAAGATCCCAAAGACAGTTCACGGCGCACTGCCACATATACTTGTCCGCTGACATTTACCGAATTCAACAGCATTGATAAAAATTACCAGTTTGCTTCTTCCGTAATTATGTTTGCATCACTGCTGAAAAAGTCGAAATATTTCAAGAATACCTCCTGGAACGATACCATCACGCTTGCAAATGAATGCTATAATCCCAATGACCCTTTGCAAAAAGAATTTATTGATTTAGTGGAGAAAGCAAAAAAGATTTACTCTAAGGAGAAGAGGAGGAAGAAAGTATGAAGTATGGGGCGTGAGGTATCAGGTATCAGGTGTGAGGTATGAGGTATGAGGTGAAAACCCCGAAGGGGTGACATGATTCGCGGAGAATAATGTTACCCCTTCGGGGTTTTCACCTCATACCTCATACCTGATACCTGGCTAAGTAAACATTTCCCTTGCCTTATCGAAAGGGTTCTTTTCCGTTTTATCC
>CAXTDO010000295.1:0-7341 GCA_964242315.1 uncultured Flavihumibacter sp. | reverse complement strand
TCGATGCTTATCTTAACCATCGCATTCAAAAATGGGCTCCGGGTGCTTCTTCGGGCATTACCGTAGCAGGAGGCAACGGACAGGGAGGGGCAGCTAACCAATTATCTGCTCCCAGAAGCGTTTTTGTTGATGCCATTGGAAATGTTTATGTGGCTGATGGAGATAATCGTCGCATTCAAAGATGGGCGCCCGGCGCTTCGGCAGGCATTACTGTGGCAGGCGGCAATGGTTATGGATCAAATGCAAACCAGCTCGCCTATCCAACGGACGTTTTTGTAGATATAACCGGGAACATGTATATAGCAGACGCGGGAAACAATCGCATCCAGAAATGGGCTCCGGGTGCTTCTTCCGGTGTTACCGTAGCGGGCGGTAACGGCGAGGGAATCGCGCCTGATCAGTTAAATAATCCGCAAAGCGTTTCTGTTGATGCCGCTGGAAATATTTATGTCGCCGATCTCAACAACTACCGCGTTCAAGAGTTCATTGTTCCTGGTGGCGAACCCGTTTCCTGTCCTTCCAACCTGGTAGTTGACGCGCCATCGTGCAATGAGAAAGTAGCGATTACCTGGACCGAGCCACGTGACACTTTCCCTGCTACATTCCAGGTTTCGGCGGCAGTTGATCCGGATAAAGGTACATTCACGTACATGGGCGCATTAGATGGACATGGTTATTATAAATCTAATGGCAAGTACCTCTGGCCGGTTGCAAGAGATATAGCAAAATCTATAGGTTACAATAGGGTAAATGGCCACCTGGTAACAATCACCACTGCACAGGAGAATAACTTTATCTATAACCAGATAAAAGGCACCGGTTACGCGCCCTGGATCGGCTTGTCTGTCACCGGCAGGCCAGGCCGCTTCAGATGGGTAAACAATGAGTCTCTTGCATTTACAAAATGGGCGCCGGGTGAGCCTAATAATGCAGGTGGTAACGCCGGCAATATTGCAGAGCCTTATGTGAGAATGTCTGATATCTATGGTAACTGGAACGATCAGCCGAACGATTACATTCCCTTTATCGCAGAATTTGAAAAACCTTTAATTCGATTTAAACAAATCTCCGGACCAAGGAATGGAAGCGATCACAAAGCAGGCGTATACCAGGTATGTTACGAAAAAACAAACCTGGTCACTGACAAAAAAGATACCTGCTGCTTTACCATCACCGTCAGGTGTAATACCGTTACAGCGCCTCCTGTATCCAACTCTGTCTTAAGCAGGGATGAAATTGTTGAAAATGATATCAATCTGAGACTGCAAGTGCTAGCCTCTCCCAATCCAACCAGCAGCAGTTTTAAATTGAAGCTAACGGGCGGCGCCAGCCAGGAAAATGTCCGTCTGCAAATTTTTGATGTATTCGGAAGAATACTGGAATCGAGAAATGGGTTGTCGTCAAACCAAACATTGGAAACCGGAAAAAGCCTGCGCCCCGGCGTTTACTTTGTTCAGGTAACCCAGGGAAAATCTGTCATGGTTTTAAAGCTGATAAAGCAGTAAGAGCATTCCTATTAAACGTGTATAGAATTTTCGTACACTTTTTATCAGCCCTGAAAGGGCGTCATACCTCAGCGATGGGCAACGCCCATCGGTTACCATGCATCGTCACTCAGGCCTGAAAGGCTGAGATACCAGCGGGTGACTATTTACACGCGGTCAATATGCCGCCCTTTCAGGGCTCGGATCACGCCATTTATTGTCGATGGGCGTTGCCCATCGCTGAGGTATGTCGCCCTTTCAGGGCTTAAAGCGTCTTTCAAAAACAATGTATAGACCTATAAGGTAGGCTGTTCAAAAGCCCATATAGTTCTTCGTACACTTTTTATTAAATATTGTTCTCTTTTTTTAATTAAAACAGGCGCTAGTAAAGGGTTTTACATCACAAATGCATCTTTACATCTATTTAAAAACTGTACGAAGATTTATATGGACTTTTGAACAGCCTAGCTATAAGGTTTTTAAAATCTTATAGGTCTGAACGCTTACGCAGCCTACCTCGTTAGCAGCTTATCGTCTTTCAACAGCTTTGCGTCTTTTACACTTACCTCTTTCATCATAGTAAAATTATCCCTGATCACACCGTCAGCACATATCCATTTCACGTTAAGCTTATTGCCTGTTACTTCCAGCATGAGCGCCCCACCAATCTGGTTGTTGGAGTAATACATGGCGTTGTGTGGATAGGTTGCCTTTGAACCACCCTGCGCACCTGCTGATCCGCTTACTACATATACGGTTCCGTCGGTATTCTTTTTACTCTTCAAGTAGGGTGAAGAATTTTTGCTGCCATCGTACAAGGCGCTTGATGAACTTAGGTTGTATTTGACAGAATCAAAATCATTCTCCATTCCAAAGTATCCTTTCATCAATTTACTTCTTTCATACACATGACTATGACCGTTGAGAACAAGGTCTACGCCGTAGCCTTCCAACACTTTAATAAAGTTTTCCCGGATTTTTACGAGCAGGCTTTCTTTATCGGAATCATGAGAACCCATTGTATAAGGAGGATGATGCCAGTAAGCAATTACCCAGGCTTTGTTTTTGTTTGCTTCCAGGTCTTTTTTAACCCATGCTACCTGGGCGCCATCCAGGTCGAACATTGCTTTGCCCATTTCATCTTTGCCATATGAGTCTAAAGACAGGAAATGCACGTTGCCAATATCGAAAGAATAATAGGCTGACGCGTTGGACGGAACGCCGCCGGCCTCGCCTTGCATAGGCACGGTAAAGTTGCGGTAGTAAGCGATTTTGTATTGATCGTTTTTGCCTGCCGATGCGATGTCACCGTAGTCGTGGTTACCAGGAGAAGGGAACAAAGGATACTTTTTTAATAACCGGTCTTTATAGATATTAAAAAATTTTGCCTGAAACTCTGCGTCCGTTCCACTCGAATAGGCATTGTCTCCCAGCAGGATCCATGCATTCAGTTCCTGCTGTCCCATGTACTGTTGAACCGCATCGCGAACCTTACGCTGGTTGGCAGAATTGTTGCCGCAATCTCCGAAAGCGGCAATGCGTAATGGCATCGTGCTTCCTGCCTCTGGCAATGTGTAAAAGTAATTATCTGCACCCGATTGAATCGTATCTCTGTAACTGCCGATTGCATAATAATATTTCGTGTAAGGCTGTAGTGCATTCAATCTCACTATATGTTCTGTAACAAGCGCGGAATCGTCTTTAACGGAGGTTAATCTGGCTGAATCAGTTCCATAAATTACACGGCTTCTGTCTAAAGCATTGGTACGCCACCTGATGGTCATACCGGTAGCTGTGGCCATCTGCAGGTATGGTCCTCTTAGCAGGTCCGGATGCGTGCCCGCATTTGCCGGTGGTGTCGCAGTATCATTGTTCTGCGATATGGCGACAGAGGAAAAGACCATTGACATGAAGCACCATAGGAGGTAGATGAATGTTTTCATTGTTTGTTGTTTAATATCACTTGGGTAGCGTTGTGAGGGTTGGTTCATCTGTAAGCGCGTTTATGAATTGTATTAATTGTGCGGTTTCAAGAGAAGAAAGACTTAATGTTTCAGGTGAAAGCGTTTGTAAGTTATTGCTTATACCAATACCGTGGCCACCGCCTTTATTATAAAATGCAATAACGGAATCTAATGAACCGAATGCTCCGTTGTGCATATAAGGAGCGGTTTTGGCGGCATTACGTACGGTAGGTGTTTTAAAAGCGCCATCATAGTATTTAACAGGATAGGTGGTAAACCTTCCACGGTCGTTATCTTTCATCGGATGAGTTAGATTGTCATTGGCAGTGGCGCCGATTATTTCAAATTCGGCAACATTGTAAAAGGGTGGTAAGGAGGAATTAAAGAGCGGTGCAAAATGACAGGTAGCACATCTTGCCTTACCCATAAACAGGTTGAAACCTTTTACCTGGTTATCAGTCATTGCATTCCTATCACCCTGCATGTATCTGTCAAAAGCTGCGTTCATCGGTTGCAACGTTTGAACATAAGCTGCTATGGCATTGGCTATTTCGTTCAATGCAAAAGAGTCTTTTTTTATGTATGGAAACACCTTGTGGAAGAGAGGAGAGTAACGCATATCCAGCATCAGCCGCTTTAAGATCACCTGTTCATCACCGCTCATTTCTTCTGTGTTTAATATTACGGTTTTGATCAACTCAGGAATGGAGGCCGCCCTTCCATCCCAGAACTGCGCATGCTGCATGCCTGCATACAATAATGTAGGCGCGTTGCGGGTAACGGTTCCATGCCCGCTGAGTGTGGCGCTTTTGGAAAGCATGTCTGTAAAGCAGGCATCTGGTCGGTGACAGGTGGCACAACTTCTTGTGTTGTTCAGGGAAAGTGCGTTTTCAGAAAACAACATCTTTCCTAATTGCACCGCATCACTGTTAGCAGTAAGTGCATTTTTGTAATAAGGCGCTTTCAAAGCGCCCCGGCTGAAAATATCAGGGGCGTCATAATTCAGATACTTCGATGTGTTCAATTCAAGGTGCAGTGATTTGATAAAAAGTGCCAGCGTTTTTTGCAGCGGAAGGCCATAACGTTGCAAAAATTCCATCCTGTTAAACGAATCGAAATCAGTAGCTGCTGCCAGGTATTTTTTCGTTGCTTCTAACTGATCCCTGAGTATGTTACCGGTTGCCGGGTTTAAAGAGATATATAATTCAAGCACCTGTTGCATCGCAGTAACGGCGGTAGAAGCTTCTGTTATCCCGGTTTTCAGTTGAGGCGCATCATAACCTGTGATGTACAGCGTAAGTATCCTGATCAGCTCTATCCGTAGGCTTTCCAGCACCTGCGCATCCGTTGCTGAAAATTGATAGAGAAGCGATTTGATGTCGGCAGCGGAACTATATAATGACTCAGACTGAATCAATAGTTCTTTTTTATGATAACTAATATCAGGTTGAAATAACAAGCTTTCAATTTGCTGTAATCCCATAGGTTCGATCAGCTCTAATTCAGCATCCTCTACTTCGGTTGTAGCAGCCGCGTTGTATACATGTGCTTCACTGGGGAAAAAGTACTCCAGGAAAAATGCTATTTTTTTGTATTGATTCCTGCAGGTAATTAAAGCTGTTTTCGCTGCTGTTAGTTTTGTACCATCCGTTATGTTTTTTATCGCCTCATGAAGTCTTGCTGCATCGGTTGCAAACACGGCCGCTTCTTTCGTGAAGCAGGCAACTGTACGATCAACAGTGCTTGGTTCCTCTTTTGTAAAAGACAGTTGTATCAGTGAGATGAGACTGATTAAGGTTAGAAAGATCAGAGGCTTTTTCTGCAAGTAAGCATGTTTAAGAGGTCATGACAGTAGGTGAAGCCTTGCTTAAAGCAGTTTTTTAACCACAAAGGGCACAAAGGAAGAACCACAAAGGACACGAAGGTTTACTCCTTTGTGTCCTTTGTAGTTCTTCCTTTGTGCCCTTTGTGGTTAAAAAACTCGTAGTATTCAAGCTGCCGAATTTATTTAGCATTTCTAATTTCCTTTTAATCATCGTCATCATCCACATCCTTCACCTTTACAAAAGCACTTCGCCTCGGGGCGGGCATTTCACTGTGCTCACCCTTCACTGCCTTCCAGATGATGCGGCTGAACAACATATCCGGAACCCGGTCTTCTTTGCTTAAATCAATCTGACCGCTAAGAATCGCCGTTGCATTGGTAGCGGTATTCTTGTCATTCAGATTAATGTTAGCGGGCAGCGATTGGAACGCCGTAAGGTTGGGTGTAGCAGTAAAGCTGTTGAACATAGGTGTTGCCGCAGCATCATATTGACTCATAGGCGGTAGTCCTAAAATAAGCTCCATTGTACGTAGCATGGAAGAGGTAGAATACATGGTTTTGTCAACAAAACCCCGTTTCACATAACCTCCCGCCACATAAGCGGTAGTTCGGTGTGCATCAACATGATCCGGTCCGTTCTGTGCGTCGTCTTCAACAATAAAAACGGCACTTTCTTTCCAGATAGAACTTTGTGAGAGGTGCTCTATAAACAAACCAACCGCAAGGTCATTGTCTGCTGCATGAGCAAATGGCGTGGCGCTTCCGCGTTTCAGGCCTTCTGTATGATCGTTTCCAAAACGAAGGGTATTAAGCTGCGGCACCGCATTTTTTGAAAGAAGGGAATCAAACTCGCGGGCCCACTGGTTATAACGCACGGTGTCTTTTACAGCCAGGTTCCAACCGGTATAATAAGGACACAAATGATTTTTCAGCACCGGGATGTTCGGTTTACCTCCATCGGCAAACTCCCCGTAGGTACGATAAGTAACTTCTGCACGTTTTGCATAATCCCAGATAAAACCGTTTTTCGGATTGGCAATTTCCATGTTGCCTTCGCCAGGGTAAGAGCCGCCACGGCCACCATAGCTCGTTACCCAGTTCTTTTCAAGAAAATCCGTTGCATGTGCAGACGTGCTCCAGTTATGTCCGTCGGCGCTTACTTCACCATCGGCATAAAAATTATCCAGCAACACAAATTCTCTTGCCAGCTTATGCTGGTTGGGAGTAATTCTTTCACCAAATAATACCAGGCTTGTATCGCCGTTACCTTCTTTCATATCACCCAGTACCTGGTCGTAGGTCCTGTTTTCTTTGATGATATAAAATACATGCTTGATAGGAGATACGTCGCCCACCTTTATGGGAATCGGATTGCCTTTTTCTCCCGCAGCATTAGATTCTTTGTCTTTAGTGTACGGCGTATTTTTATATACCGATTGTGAGTATACTGAAAGGGCTGCTTCGCCCGGTTCGTTAATAACAGACATCGTTCCTTTCATCAATCCCCCGATATAGCCACTGCGCACGGAACCTGCTGTGTCGCCAAGATGACGCACCACGAGCTGATTTCCTTTGTAAGGATTGGGACCGTCGGGATTGGGAAATGAGGAGAAGCCTTTGCCGTTAGAAACAAATATTTTTTTGCCGATCACTTTTATATTGGTAGGGTACCAGCCCACAGGAATAAAGCCTTTCGATTTACTGCGTCCCGGTGATGACACATCGAATACAGCCAGGCAGTTATTATCGGCATTGGCTACATATAACGTCTTTTCGTTTGCCGACAAAGCAAGGCCGTTTGAGGAAGAACCTTCCGGCGCATCAGGAAACATAGCTGCATTCAGCACTTCAAGCACTTTACGCTTATGAATGTCTATTACTGAAACGCTGTTGTCATTTGCGTTGGCAACATACAACAGGCTACCTGTTTTATTAAGCAACAATTCATTGGGGTTGTCACCAACCGCTATCTCACCAGTCATTTTCCTTAATTTGTTGTCATACACTAATACCGTATCGCCACCCCATGATGAAATGTACAGTTCTTTTTTGTCGGGAGAAAGCAGAC
>CAXTDO010000294.1:0-7343 GCA_964242315.1 uncultured Flavihumibacter sp. | reverse complement strand
TCACAGATGCTTCTTCTTCACCGCTGATTACTTCCACCACGATGCCGGTCTCCGACTGAATTCTTTTTAAAATATCTGCCGCGTTTATCGCATCACGCATGGCGGAAGTAGCACAGGCTTTATAATGTGCCACATCATAAACCTTTAACAGGTGCTTATAAGCCTGCATGGTTTGAATGATCATCGCTTCTTTAGCCGGCATTATTTTTTTGTATTCAAATACATCAAAACCCAGGCGCAGTGGAATGCGAATCAGGTTTAATTTATTGAATTCGGGTGTTGATACGCCTGTTCTAACTACGTCCGAGATCAACAGCCTTGCTGCGTTACTGCCGATATCAATTGCTGCCAGTCTCAAAATAATATGTTTTAGTTTTTCCTGGGAATTAAGATGTTGTTATCAGCGATCCGCTATCGGCGTTAGGTGTCGCTGTGCTGACTGCTGAAAGCTGATTGCTGAAAGCTGTCATGTGGTTATTGGAATTTCTCCTACAGGAACATCTCTTTGTTCCATTACCTGCTTTTTATCCTGCTGACTGATTGATAAGAGATAATTGTAAGTTTCTATCTGCGACCTGACTTTATTATCCTCGGCATTTTTCACGTATTCATTACCCAGGTCGTTATTTAAAATACGGGCTTTAACATTGTCGTTAAGCTGAATGTTCAAAATGTTCTTCAGCACTATCTTTATATCGTCGTCAAAAATCGGACAGGTTGCTTCTACCCTGTGATCAAGATTGCGAACCATCCAGTCAGCCGAAGATATATATACTTTTTCTTTGCCATCATTATGAAAAACAAATACCCTGGCATGTTCCAGGTATTCATCAATGATGCTTATAGCTTTGATTTGTTTTTTAAATTTTTCATTCTCGGTGAACATGCAGAATATTCCCCGAATGATCATTTTGATCTCTACGCCTTCTTTGGCGGCCTCATATAATTTTTCGATAAGCTCTTCGTCCGAAAGAGAATTCATTTTAAGAATAATCGAGGCCGGCCTGTTACTTTTGGCACTCTTTATTTCCCGGCTGATCATCTTTAGCAATTCCCTTCGTAAACTGGTGGGGCATGGAATCAGTGTGTTGCATTCTTTTAAAAAATGAAGTCCGTCTTTAGGCCGTTCCAGGAAATTGAACATCCTGATTAAATCAGCCATAATATGTCGGTTAGCTGTCAGCAGGCAATGATCGCTATATAACGTAGCGGTCTTTTCATTCAGGTTGCCGGTGCTTACAAAGCCGTAATGCACTGTCTGGTTGTTAACCCGTTTTTTGATAAGGCAAATTTTTGAATGTACTTTCATATCGGGCAAACCGATGACTACTCTCACTCCTTCGTCTTCAAGCCGCTCCTTCCATTCAAGATTGGCTTCTTCTTCAAATCTTGCTCTTAGTTCAAGCATTACCGTTACGTGCTTGCCGTTGCGAACGGCATTGATTAAAGCGTTGACTATTTTTGAATTCTTTGCCAGCCGGTAGCAGGTAACCTTGATAGTAGTTACGTTGGGGTCTATTGCAGCCTCACGCAACATATCAATTACAGGATTAAACGAATGATATGGGAAGTGAAGCATGATATCTTTCTCAAGAACAATATCCGTAACCCTCTTGGAGTTAGCCAGCAGCGGATGCTGGAAAGGCTTTTTGCGTTGCCCTCTTTTTGGAAAAACGCTGTCGGGAAAATCCATAAAATGCCGGAAGTTATGAATCCGTCCGCCGGGTATAAGATTGTCTTTCCTTGTCAGGTTCATTCGCCGCATCAGGTATTCGAGTAAACCCGGATCAATTTCTTTGTCATAAACAAAACGGACGGGTTTCCCTTTTCGCCGGTTCTTTAATCCTTTTTCAATTTTTTGAATAATTGAGGTAGCAACATCCGTATCTATATCAAGTTCAGCATCTTTGGTTACTTTAAAGATCCATGAATCGTATTTATCGTAGCCAAAATAAGAAAATATGGAAGGCAGGTTGTAACGGATCACGTCTTCCAGTAAAATTATGGCACGTTCTCCGGGGGCGGATGGTAACAACACAAATCTTCCCAATGTTTTACCGGGAACTTCAATGATAGCATACTTTTGATTATATGCCGAATCCTGCCTGGAAAGCACCACTCCCAGGAAGATGGATTTATCCCTGAGGTAAGGAAATTGCGGGATGCTTTCTATCATCAACGGTATGGTATTGGATCTCACTTCTTCTTCAAAATAGCGGATTACAAATACCCTTTGCTCGCGGTTTAACTGCTTTTCGTTGAGTATAAAGATCTTTTCCTTTTCAAGTTCAACGGAAATGTTATCCCATATCCGATTGAATTCACTTTGCTGGCGCAATACGATGGATTGGATTTCTTCCAGTATTTTATCGGGTGACTGTTCCAGGTGCATGTTCGACTTGGTATCCAGTTCCATCATTCTCTTCAGCGTGGCCACCCTTACCCTGAAAAATTCATCAAGGTTGTTGGAAAAGATTCCGAGGAATCTTATGCGCTCACGTAGCGGAACACTTGGGTCGGCTGCTTCCTGCAACACCCTTGCATTGAATGAGAGCCAACTGATATCTCTTACGATCGTTTTTCTTTTACTATCACTCATGATCCCTTTCTTTAAATAAAACAGTAAATTAACTAATAAATCAAATAAACATAGGTTAAGGTTTTTTTAATCAGCCATTCACAATCAGGTATCAGCTATCAGCAGTCAGGAACTGATGTTGGATAAGTTTCCTCCCGATAGCTGATGACTGAATGCAAATTCGTCTCTATTAAGGTTTTTATTGAACTGAATACATAACTCCGTAATTTGTTTTGGTTATTAAATTGTTTTAACGACCTTTGCGGTCCAAAATTTTGACGAATCATGGCTAGAGTATGTCAGGTAACGGGTAAAAGGCCCACTTCCGGAAACAGTATTTCCCACTCCAACATAAAAACCAAACGCAGGTTTTTACCGAATTTAAAGACAAAGAAATTTTTCCTGGCCGAAGAGGATAAATGGATAACAATCAAGTTGTCAACGGAAGCTATCCGTACCATCAACAAGAATGGTTTATATTCAGTAGTTAAGGAAATGAGATTCCGGGGTCAAAAAATCTAAATACACTTACTGTAAACGGTAAGTTGAAAAAATAAAATCGTTTAAAATGGCAAAGAAAGGAAGCAGGGTACAGGTTATAATGGAATGTACCGAGCATAAAAACAGCGGGTTACCAGGTACCAGCCGTTATATTACCAACAAAAACAAGAAAAATACTCCTGAGCGCCTGGAGTTGAAAAAGTATAATCCGATCATGAAGAAAGTAACCGTTCATAAAGAAATCAAGTAAGTATTTGCATGTAAATATTTTTGATGCAAATGAAGGGTGAAAATTTATAAATTGACAATTTACAATAATGGCAAAGAGTGCTAAAACAGCGATAAAGACCAAGGATCAAAAAGCCGCCGCAGAAGCTAAGAACTGGACGAAAGTTATTAAAGCAGTTCGTAGCCCTAAAACCGGTGCTTACACTTTCAAAGAAGCTATTGTGCATAAGGATAAGGTGAAAGATTTTCTATCAGAAAAATGAAAATAGGATATTATATTAGGAAGCTGTTCTGTATACCGGAACAGCTTTTTGTATTTTAGGTATGGGGTATGAGGTATGGGGTATGAGTTAGAAAAGAAGCAGGATTTCAAAAATAATCAATGCATTTTCTTCAAAATTAGAAAGTTTACACCTCATACCCCATACCTCATACCTCACACCTAACCAATTACCATGGGACTATTTGATAAATTATTCGGTAAAAAAGAAAAAGAAAGCCTGGAACAGGGCTTACAAAAAACCAAAGAGAATTTCTTTTCTAAAATAACCAAGGCTATTGCAGGTAAAAGCACTGTTGATGAAGAGGTTTTGGATGAATTGGAGAATGCGTTGGTGGGCTCGGATGTAGGGCTGGATACTACCATTAAAATAATAGACAAAATAGAAAAAAGAGTCGCCAGGGATAAGTATATAAGCACGGGCGAACTGAACAGGATTTTGCAGGAAGAAATAGAAGAGTTGCTCGTAGACGCATCAGATGAAAACAGTTACCAGTTCACTGCTGCACTTCCTGCCAAACCTTATGTGATTATGGTAGTTGGCGTCAACGGGGTAGGAAAGACAACTACGATTGGTAAGCTGGCTTATAATTTTAAAAAGGCTGGCAAATCAGTATTACTCGGCGCTGCCGACACATTCCGCGCAGCTGCTGTTGACCAGCTAACGATATGGAGCGAGCGGGCCGGCGTACCGATTATTAAACAGGGAATGGGATCTGATCCGGGTGCAGTGGCCTTCGATACGGTTCAAAGCGGTATGGCAAGAGGCACCGACATCATTATTATAGATACAGCCGGACGTCTTCATAATAAGGTTCACCTGATGGAAGAGCTGGGTAAAATGAAAAGGGTGGTTAGTATACTGTTGCCTCAGGCGCCGCATGAAATTTTGCTGGTTCTGGACGGCTCCACCGGGCAAAATGCATTAGAGCAAGCCCGCCAGTTTATATCTGTAACCGAAGTTACCGGCCTGGCCATTACAAAACTCGATGGAACCGCTAAGGGCGGAGTTGTTTTGGCCATCGCCGATCAATTTAAAATTCCGGTAAAATTTATAGGTACGGGCGAGAAAATTGAAGACCTGTTAATATTCAATAAACATGAGTTTGTTGATAGTCTCTTTAGTTTGAACCGTTGATAGAAATGATTAAGGAATTGTTATGATCATAAATTAATCAATCATAACAATCCCTTATCATTTCTATCAACGGTTCAGATATGCACGCTCATCAACGGTTCAAATGAATAATCATGAAAACAAAAACATTAAAAAAGGACAAAGTCAACATCATCACACTGGGTTGTAGCAAGAATATGGTAGACAGCGAGGTGATCGGTGGCCAGCTTTTCGCCAATGACATACGTGTTGTTCATGAAAGCACAAAAAAAGACCATAACATTGTAATCATCAATACCTGCGGTTTTATAGATAAAGCAAAGGAAGAGTCAGTAAACACCATTCTCGACCAGGTGCAGATGAAAAAAAGCGGCAAAATAGATAAGGTGTATGTTACAGGCTGTTTAAGTGAACGATACAAAAATAACCTCGAACAGGAGATACCGGAGGTGGACGCCTATTTTGGAACATTTGAATTGCCCCAGCTTCTTAAAAAATTTCAGGTTAATTACCAGTCAGAATTGGTGGGAGAGCGTATATTGAGTACGCCCTCGCATTACGCCTATCTCAAGATTTCTGAAGGCTGTAACCGAACATGCTCCTTTTGCGCCATTCCATTAATGCGCGGCCCCCACGTAAGTAAACCCATTGAGCAACTGGTATCTGAAGCCATGTTGTTGGTAAGCAGGGGCGTAAAAGAAATCATGCTGATCGCTCAGGAGCTTACTTATTACGGCCTGGATATCTATAAAAAAAGGGAGCTCCCCAGATTATTACACGCCCTTGCTGATATTCCCGGCCTGGAATGGATCAGGTTACACTATGCCTATCCCTCCAAATTCCCTTTGGAAATATTAGATGTCGTAAAGGAAAGAGATAATATCTGTAACTACCTCGACATGCCGTTGCAACATGCAAGTGACCGGATGCTACAGGCCATGCGCCGGCAAATAACCAATACTGAAATGAGTAACCTGATTGATAACATCCGTGATAAAGTTCCTGGCATATGCCTTCGTACCACGTTGATAGCCGGCTTTCCGGGTGAAACGCAGGATGATATTGAGGAGATGAAAGTCTTTCTACAGAAACACCGTTTCGACAGGGTAGGAATATTCTCTTACAGTCATGAAGAAGGCACGAGTGGGTTTGCGTTAACTGATGATGTGCCTGCAGAAGAAAAGGAAAGACGTGCGCAGGAGGTTATGGAAGTGCAGAAACAGATCAGTTACGAAAAGAACCGGGAAAAAATTGGCAAAACTTTTAAAGTATTGATAGATAGAAGAGAAGCCGGCCGTTATATCGGCAGAACAGAATTTGATAGTGTTGAAGTGGATAACGAAGTGATCTTAGCTTCCGGGAATACATTAGTCATTGGAACTTTTGTTAATGTGCAGATTACAGGAGCTTTTGACTATGACCTGGAGGGAGTTGTGGTTTAGAAGTATTCCCGGAGCGTTTACATTATTCAATCACCAGCTTTGACTGCTGTCTTTCCAGTGTTTGTTTATTTACAACGTAAACCAGGTACAGCCCCGGCTTTATGCCCGCAATTAAAGGAAGGTTTATAAGATTCGTCCTCAAAAATTCTGATTGTTGCATCACCTGGCCTGTGAGTGAAATAATACTGACCTGGTAATCGGATTTTGCTGCATAGCGGAAATAGATGTTTACATTAGTTGTAGCTACTGTAGGATAAACTATCATGGTAGTGGAGGCATAGTCGAGGGATACCGTTTTAACAATGGAATATTTTATACTGCCATCCACATCAAATTGTTTGATCCTGAAAAATATTTTATCCTTATCGTCTTTAACAGGGGTATACCTTATCTGGTAACTGTTTGCACTTGTGGATGTGGCAATTACAGTTTCAAATGAGTAATAATTTTTTCCGTCGATGCTCTTTTGAATTTCATATTTGTTGCCAATATTATCATTGGGAGCGTGCCAGCTAAGTTGCAGGCTTCCTGACGCTTGTTTTATTGCGCTGAAATTGGATATGTCGGCAGGCAAGAGGGCAGTAGTACAATAACGATAGGTGAGCCTGAAAGAAATGGAATCATCGGTTATAGAAGTAAATAAATTGTTAGAACCGGAAGAGTAAAGATCTGTTTGTGTTTCATAATTAAATAGTACTACACCGGTTCCTAAAAATCCTGCTAAATTATTTGTAAGTTTATAATCGACCTTGTAGTCTTTATAAGCGTACAATGGGCCTGCTTCAACGTAATCGGCTCCGGCTCCATTCATTCCGTCATTAGGAGCGAGGATATTTATCGCTACTACTTTATTTTTACTATCGTCAAAGGGAGCTATCAATACAGGAGAATTAATGATATCAGCCCTTATTATTTTAATTCTCGACAGCGTTGGAACGTTATCCTGGTTTTCCAGCTTATAGCTATTTTTAACGTTGATGACAGTTTGAATGTCAACTCCAATCAAAGTGCCTTTGGAAGGCTCAAACTGAGGAAAATTCAGATAAACCCTGCTGGTGTCAAATTGAGGAACATTAACGTCGTACACAGTGTTGCCACCACCCCTGAAGACAGTATCGTAGGAAAGAACGGAAGCCGCTGCACCATTCGGACACTGACTATATGTCTTTGATTGACAAAAAATGAGGAGCAAAAAGC
>CAXTDO010000293.1:0-7364 GCA_964242315.1 uncultured Flavihumibacter sp. | reverse complement strand
TCCGGTACCCTGTGAAAAGTCCACACCCACCAGATATTAGCAACGGCATTTTCTGCGGTGGTTGAGCTGGTTCCTTCAATGATGGTTTTTAACTGGGGCGCCACCTGGGTATAAAACGGATTCCACGAGGAAGGCAGCCACTCCTGGCGGATCAGATAGCGGTCGGTGCCGAAAGATTGCGCTGCCTGCGAGCCAAGCTGCGAGTACATCAGCGAGAGGGCAGCTTCGCTTATTTCATAATCATTGATGGGCGGTGAAGCACTGGTAAGGGCGTTTGCAAACATGTAAGGATATTCCGCCGTGCCAACGGTGCTGATTTTAGTGGCATCCGTATTGGTGCTGGTAAAATCTTTTGTACAACCCATGAGACATGCAGCGATTACCGTGAATAAAAGAAGGCCGCAGGTTGTATTCAATCTGTTAAGTGTAGTATGCATATAGATAGTTATTAAAATGAAAGTTTCAGGTTTAATCCCATGCTTCTTGTTGAGGGCAGGTTATAATATTGAATGCCCTGATAATTGCTGTTACCAAAACTTGTTTCAGGGTCGAAATCCATTTTTCGCTTACCTATGCCCGGTATATCCAGCAAAGTGCTGCCACGGTAGATAAAGAAAATGTTTCTTGCCACAAAAGAAATGCGCGCCATTTTTAATACACCGGGCAGTAGTTTAAAATCATACCCCAGCGACAGTTCCCTTAACCGGACGTTGGTGGCGTCGTAGGTAAAAAAATCGGCATAGGAATAATCTCCCTGTGCAACACCCTGCCAGAACTTTTCAGCGTTTATGGCAACCGTGTTTTTAGAACCGTCTGCCATTACCGCCGGCAGCGTCCATGATCCGGCATCTCTGTATTTGGTGGTAAAATCACCGGTGCCGGCATAGGCTAAATTAGCAGCGCTGCCCGAAGCGACTGCGCCACCGAATTTACCATCCACCAGTGCGCTCAACACCCAGTTTTTATAAGTGAAAGCATTGGTGATGCCTGCCGTATACTTGTTATTGGCGTTACCTATATATTGAATAGTGGCGCCCACTACAGGCAGACCATTGGCATTTACAACATACTGACCATTCACCTGCTGCCATTTATAACCGTACAGATCGCCGTATGATCCACCTTCCTGTACCACCGACCTAACGGTGCGTACATTGGCCGAAGAGCCCAGATTTAACTGGCTTACGCCCGGATACAGTGATATAACCTTATTCTCGTTCAAAGCGTAGTTGACTCCGATATCCCACCTGAAGTTGGGTGAGGCAATCACTTTTGCGTTCAGCATCACTTCAATTCCGGAATTCTGAATGTTGCCTGCATTTACATACAGGGAAGAGTACCCCGACGAGGCCGGGGCACTCACATTCAGCAACTGGTTTTTCGAATTCGTTTTATAATAAGTAAATGCAAATCCGTAACGGCTGTTTATAAAGCTCCACTCTGTTCCCACTTCCAATGACTGCGTTAACTCAGGGTTCAGGTTGCCGATGGATTTGGTGCTGTTACTGCCAATGTATCCGCCATAAGCACCCCTGGTGTAACTATATGTTTGACTAAGTAAATAAGGATCGGCATCGTTTCCTACTTTGGTAACGGAAGCACTTAACTTGCCAAAGCTTATCCATGAAGGCATTTTCAACATGTCTGACAAAATAGCTGATAAGCCTATTGATGGATAGAAGTAAGAGAAAGGTTCCGGCAGGGTGCTCGACCAGTCGTTTCTTGCAGTAACATCAAGGAACAGGTAATTTTTAAACGCGAATTGAGCCGTTTCGTATACTGAATTCAGTTGTCTTTTGGTAGCTGCGGTGTTAACGCCCAGGGTGGTGGCAAAGCTCAGGTCAAACTTGTTGTTGATACCGAGGCCGCTGGCAATATTAACCCGCTGCCTCGATTGCCGGGAGAGCAGCGACCCTCCCACATTATAAGTCACTTTCAGATCACGGCTGATAGAATTGGTTCCATTGAGTAAAAAGTCTACGTTTCTTTCCGCTACAAAATCATTTTCTTCGGAATACTGTCCACCGGGATTTCGCGCTGAGTTAACGGTGTTATTAGCATATTTCTTTGTAATGAAATCATAATAGCTGTCTGAACTTACACGACCCTGTATGTTCAACCAGTTGGTAAGCATATATTTCAACGAAGCCTGACCGATTACCCGGCTCCTGTTTTCGTCCACATGCGTATTATAAACAGTCCAGTACGGATTCATATACACCGGATCGGTATTGGTCCAGTACGTGGGCGTTTCAACGCCTGAAGCATCCACTGTTTTGTAGTTTTTGAGGTCGTTGAGGTTTACCGAACGTGGTATGCGGAACACATTGCCTGCTACCTGGCCGTCGCCGCCTACGCCGGGCTTGTTACGAATGTTTTGCAGGATATAGGTCAACTTTACATCGGCTGTCAAGCGGTCGGTGATGTTGTAGGTAACCCTGGCGTTAAAAGTATTACGGTTAAGGTTATTCGTAGGAACGATGCCGTTAGCATAGGTATTGGCAGCAGAAAGGTATGTCTGTATTTTTTCTGTTCCGCCATTTACTGAAATAGCATTGTTGGTAGAAAATGCATCCTGAAAAAAATCTTTCACATTATTTGAATAAGCCTGAAGCGTTACCGTTTTACCTGTCCAGTCAGTAATCTGCTGACCGGTTATTCTGGGTCCCCAACTGTTACCGGTATTGGAGGAAAAGTTACCACCGGCACCCTGGCCGTACTCATTTTGTAAACGTGGAAATACCATAGCCTGGTCTATTGTCGCGCCTGAATTTACGGCTGCAGAATCCGTTCCGACTTTTCCTTTTTTTGTTGTAGTTATCCCCACCCTGTTGGCTGCGCTGCTGCCATACAATGCGGCACCGGCGGCTCCCTTCAGAACGTTGATGGTTTCAATGTCGTCCGGGCTGATGCTGGATATGCCATCGCTACCGCTTTGTCCGCCGTTATCATCTCCGGCATCATTCCTTACCTGTCTTTGAACGGTAGAGTTGTCAATAGCTACTCCATCCACTACAATCAATGCGTTATTGGTACCCTGAATTGAACGGTTACCCCTGAGAAGGATGCGGGTAGCGCCACCTGGTCCGTTTGCAGAAGGTGTAATGGTGAGGCCGGCTACCTTTCCGGATAGGGTGTTTGCGAAGTTGGCATCTCTTATCTGGTTGATCTGTTCGCCACTGATCCTTTGGGTAGAGTAGGTAAGTGATTTTGCAGTGCGTTGGATACCGAGGGCAGTGACTACTACTTCTTCCATATCTTTTTGTGAGCTTACCAGAGAAATCACCACATCATTTACATTATCATCCACCACCTGTTCGGTAGTGACATATCCCACAGATGAAATTGTAAGTATTCCTTTGTTTGCAGTAAGGGTTAAGCTGAAGCGTCCTTCATCATCGGTATAAACGCCTTTACTGCTTCCGCGCACTGCAACAGTAGCGCCGGCAACGGGCTTACCGGTTGCCTTGTCAATAACTTTTCCCTTTACAGGCAAAGGTGGATTGATGGGAAAACCCGTTATATGCCCATCTCCGGCACTTACCTGTAAACAGGCAAAGGATAGCATCATTACTGTAAACCCGGCAGTAAAGAAGCATTTTAAAATAGTTTTGAAATGCATACGTTTGTTTGATTTGGTGAAATAATAAGCAGTCTTAAATTTTGAAGAGCCGGAATTGTACCATACGCTTCCGGCTTTATCTTGAAATATTATGGTGTTTTACTTAGTTGCCGTAATGTAAATGAATGTATCCGGCATCACTTAAAAGTTTTGGTTACCTGTTTTAACATCCTGCTATGGAATATTTATTAAATCAAATTTATCGTGTAAAAACGCTGTAAAAATTTACTATTCGTACTAAGATGTATACTTTTTTAACATAAGCATGGTGCATTTTCGCAGTGTTAGAAGTTGATGTGGTGATGGTATTGACCGATAAGGTTCTCAAAACCTTATAGGTCTAAATTCAGCGTCTTTGATAGCAATCAGGCATTTAATGGTGAAATTAATAATGTCTCACAAATTCGATTACCCTGCGTTTAGACCTATAAGGTTTTGAAAACCTTATAGGTCGTCCCCGGGACGTACCCGTGCTTGTTTTTCTACCGATATTACTTGCCTAACGGCACTGCATTGAAACCAGCTTGTTAAAAAAGTATACATCTTCGTACGAATATTGAATGTTTTATCACCACCCTTTCAATAGTTTTGAACAACATTCATAATTTACAAGGAGAAAGGCATGAGAAGCATATTAGGTTTGGCAGGAGTCATCTTTCTGTTTGTAATCCGCGCCAACGCACAAGATTATCCGGCAATGTTCCCGCAACCTCAGAAGATAATATTCCAGCAAGGCAGGTTGCCCTTGTATAAGCTGCGCATTAATGTTCCGCCGGGTGCGTCAAAAGACATTCTTTTTGCATTGAGCACTTTGAAGCAGATCATGAAAGAATATACCGGTGAAGAGGTAAAACCGGCTACCGCCGTATTGCAGTTTTCGGTAAAACGCTCCGGATCCAATCTGCCTGAAGCACCCGGCACCATTGATACACCCGAAAGCAGGGAGCAGTATTCACTTAACGTAACACCTGAAAAAATTACCATTTCTGCCAACACTTCCACAGGACTGTATTATGCGGTACAAACCATCCGCCAGCTCATCCGGGGTGAGGGAAGAGAGGCTTACATTCCTGCCGTAACCATACAAGACAAACCAAGCCTGCGTTACCGTGGCGTTATGATGGACTTTGCACACGGAGGGCTGCCAACCGTTACGGAGATCAAGAATCAAATTGATTTTCTGGCAAGATGGAAAACCAACCAGTATTATTTTTATACGGAGAGTAACATAGAGATGGCCGGCTATCCTACTATTAACTATGACGCAAAATATTCACAGGCCGAAATAAAAAGTATCATTGCTTATGGCATGGAAAGGCATATCGATGTAATTCCGTTTGTTGCCTTTTACGGACACCAGCATAGCCTGCTGCACAACGAAGGATATGCCTCGCTGGGCATTGGAAAGTATGGTCATGAACTCGATCCCCGCAATCCCGGCGTCAATCAATTATTACAAAACTGGATCAAACAATTTACAGCACTTTTTCCCAGTCCTTTTATTCATGTAGGCTTTGATGAAACCTGGGAAACAAACCGCATATCAACAGATGTGGATAGCTCTATTCATTCCGAAGCGCTCTGGCTGCAGCAGTTGAACTTTGTACAACAGGAACTTAAAAAGTATGGGAAAACGGTGATGGCCTGGACGGATATGAGCAACTTTTATCCGGGTATCATAAAAAAGTTTCCAAAAGAAGTAATACCGGTGATCTGGGAATACAGGCCTGATACCGCTTTCATCAATCATTTCCTCAATCCGGTGCTGGCCGAAAAACGTGCTTTCTTTATCCAGCCGGCCGTTTCCGGCTGGGGACATATCTATCCTTCCGCAGATTACACTTACGACAATATTAGCCTTTGCTTACAGGCAGGTATGGCCCACCATACCCTGGGTTTTATTAATTCAGTTTGGACAGACGCCGTAGAACCGTTTATCAGGCCTTCCTGGATGTACATGGCCTATGGCTGCATATCGGCATGGCAGGGACAGGTGCCGGACAAAAAAGAGTTTTCTGCTGCTTATGCGCACATCGTTTATCCTTCCGCTGCCGAACATATGAAGCAGGCTTTCTCCGCTATCGATACAGCCATGAAACACCTGGAAAAATGCCTCGGTAAAAACACCCAGGGCATGCCACGGGGCACCATCACAGAAAGCTGGCTCAATCCATTTTCTCCTTATTACCTGGCCAACACAACCGCACACCTCAACGACTTCCGCCAGGCCCGCAAATGGAGCGAAGCGGCACAGGGGATGCTGATGAACGCACTTGCTACCGCTAGTAAGAAAGACAGCAGCTTCATTGTTTCACTGCTGGTTTCTGCCAGACTGATCAATTACTCTGCAACCCGTTTTATTTGGGCAAAAACCATTACCAACCGGTGGAATGAAGCAATCCTTGGAAAAAAGAAAAATGATTTTGTGGTGTATGATATCGCATATCCCTGTCATGGACTGATCATCGACATGCTGGATGAGGTAGGATCGCTGAAAGATGATTACGCCAGAGCATGGCTTTCGGAAAACATGCCCTACCGGCTTAACACCATTACAGGCAGGTTTGATACGGAATTTGCCCTCTGGCAAAAATTGCTGCTTAAAGTGATGGACTTTAGGATACAGCATCCTGTGAATTATATACCGACCCAGTCTTTTGAAGAAATTTTTAAACCTGATTATTAGCTGTCAGCTATCAGCTATCAGCAGGAAGACTGGCTCATGATTAAACAAGTATTATCAGAGATGCGTAACTTTTTACAATGTTAATAACAACAAGATGCAGGATTTAGATGATAGCTGATACCTGACAGCTGACAGATGATAAAACCACATAATAACATGCTCTATGCCGGTCATTCATATAAACACATAGACCTTGAAGCAGGTAATAAGATTATTGTATTACCGCTTGGCGCCACCGAACAGCATGGTCCGCACCTGGCTGTTTCCACTGACACGGATATTGTTGGTCGCATAGCGCAGTCTGCAGAACAGGCATTACCCGATACCGTATTGTTGTGCCCTACCCTGGCTATCGGATCAAGCGATCATCACCTGTCGTTTGGTGGCACTATCAGCCTGTCGCCGGCGTTATATACCGAAATGATCATTCAAATGGTACAATGCTTTCTGGGCAACGGTTTCCGCAGGATCGTATTGCTGAACGGACATGGTGGCAACATTACCCCGGTAAAACAGGCACTATCCGTATTAAGCAACCGTTTCGATGAGGCAACGCAACCCAATGTCGTTCTTGCCACTTACTGGGAACTTGCAGGAAAAACATTTGCCGGCGAGTCACCAATGGAAAGTCCTGCGCTTAGCCATGCATGTGAATATGAAACCAGCTTGATGCTTCACCTCTTCCCTGAGAAAGTATGGATGGATCAGGTGCAGAGAGCCGGCAGGCCGGCAAGCAATGGCTACATTCCCTGGGAAGATGACGAACCTTACAAAGGGGTAAGCATGGTTAAACAAACAGCTTTTGTTTCATCCAACGGCAGCAGCGGCGAACCGGCATTGGCTACTGCAGCCAAAGGCCGGCATCTTTTCAACAGCGCCCTTGTTGCATTGGTGAATTTTTTAAAGGCTTTCAGCAGTTGGCCTTTGCTTGAAAATATTTCAAAAAAAACATAGTGTTAAGTATGAGTTACACATTAAATTATAGTGGCTGATTTTCTAAGTATTTTTTTTAACCACGGAGGAAAAGCCGAGGTAGCACGGAGGTCCACGGAGGAG
>CAXTDO010000292.1:0-7373 GCA_964242315.1 uncultured Flavihumibacter sp. | reverse complement strand
GGGCTATCCCTTAAACCTATAAGGTCTTGAAGATCTTATAGGTTTATAGAAGACCTTGTAGGTTTTAGAGAATTGCATTATGAACATTTCTATCATAACCATTTGTTTTAACAACCTTCAGGAACTGCTGGTAACACTGTCGTCTGTGGATGCTCAAACCATTTCCCCGTACGAGCATTGGATTATAGACGGATCTGCCAGTAAGGAAATAGCTATTTACCTGCAAACAAATGTTCAGCCATCATATCGTAAATGGATCAGCGAAAGAGACAGAGGAATAGCCGACGCGTTTAATAAAGGCGTGCAAAGAGCCAACGGTGATATTATCAATATGCTCAATTCGGCGGATCGTTATTACGATAAGCATGTCTTGGCAACAGTGGTAGCAGCATTTAATAAGCAACCAGGTATATCATGGCTACATGGTAAATATCAGCTACAAAGAGGTGGAGTGCAGGTAATTATCGGAAAAGCGTTTGATCCTACAAAATTGTACCGCGGGATGGGCAGTCTTTCGCATCAAAGCATGTTTATCAGAAAAAGACTGCATGAAGAGTATGGACTTTATAATACAGGCTTAAAGAATGCCATGGATTACGATTTTGTATGCCGCATCTACCAGGAACCATTCTTGTTTCTTGAAAAACCGTTGATAGTATTTGCGCCTGGCGGAACAACGGACCGCGACTATTTATCAGCTTTGAGGGAAGGCCGGGAAGTATTTGAAAAGTACCAGGGCAGGTCATTCAGGTTGCTTGTCTGGCAATGGCGGTTGAAAATGTTGCATTGGCTACTTGGCAGTTCCTTTGGAAAATGGTTGTACAAAATTAAAGTATGGCTGAAGCTGGAGAATGTATAAAGTGCAAACCTATAAGGTTTTTAAAACCTTACAGGTTTACCCAAATTACTCATAAATTTATACCGGTAACACCACATTCACGTTATGGTCAAGAAATCATTTTTCCATTTTGCACGAGTGATATTACGGGATGCATCCAAAGAGCATCCCTCGAGTATTAAGCATCTTAAGTATTATTGGCAATGGAAGAAATCATTACAGCCCGGAAAAAATGCCATAGAAGATGAACAACCATGGATTACCTTCCCTGCCATTGACTTTCTTAAAGAGTATTTAAATACCAACAGCAGGGTATTTGAATATGGCGGTGGCGGTTCTACCCTCTTTTTTATAAACAGGGCTAAAGAAGTTGTAACTATTGAACATCACCCGGAATGGTATCAAAAGCTGCAGGATAAAATCCGGCGTAAAAATGCCTCTAACTGGACAGTCAAACTGATCCCTCCTGAAAGCAAAGAAAAAGATTTGCAGTTAGATCCTTCCAATCCTGGTCACTACTATACTAACGAAGAACCTTATAGCGATTGCATTTTCAAATCTTACGTCACTTATGTTGACAGGTATCCCGACAATTACTTTGATCTGATAATGATAGATGGCAGATCGAGGCCTTCATGCATATTACATAGCATGCCAAAGATAAAGCCGGATGGTATTTTGATTGTTGATAATTCAAACCGCAAGAATTATTTTACCGGTGTTCAGCAAAAGCTGGAAACCGACTTTCAACTGATTGCAGATCAGAAAGCGCCAAGTCCTTATTTGGAATACTTAACGCAGACTGCTATCTGGCGTAAAAAATAAAAGATATTTGGCAGCTTCATTTATTTAAAGTCGTAGCCAGTTAATAAATATCCAAATTTTATATTTCCTGCTACATCAAAAGGTCCCCTGTACACAAAGTTATGTTCATCCAACGTAATGATATGATAATATCTGTCAGTAGCTTTGTCTTTATCCAAATGCAGGTAGGAGTTAGAAAGTAATTCCCAGGTACCGGTCTGGGCCGCTGCTGTTTCAAATACCGAAGTATAAGTAAAATCACTTTTGTAATTAAAGGTGTTAAGCGTTGAAGTAATTACTGTTTTTTTTGTCATTACGTTGCCCTGATATAATTCCTGTTCAATGTATCTGTTCTTCCAAACTCCAATCAATTTTTTCTGAATGTCCGCCAATGCCGGTTCAGTATAAATATTAGTTGTAACGGATTCTTTTTTGCATGAAAAAAGAACACAAACCAGGGTAAAAAATATTAGATATTTGGTTAGCATGCTCATAAAAGTTCTGGTTATAATTTATTTTAAATAATATAAAGACATATTAAATTCCTCAACACAAAACCAACGGTTTGGCAACTTACTGATTAAGGCTGAAGTGTAAACATGTCAAATCAGTAATTAAGCGTTTACTTATCTGCAACGGTAGTTAGTTATATGTACATTCGCAATCAATTATTTCTTTTAAACAAGATATTTAAATGATTACATAAGGCATAACAGGTAAAATAAAAGCCGGAGGCCGAATCGGTAAATTTAAAAATTTTAAACATTAAATATGGCTGCTAACTTGTCTTTTCGTTTTGGAAAACAGGTATTACAAGAATTATTTAAAGGAAACTTTTCAATTATATCAAATATTAAATATTTTGATAAATGGAAGGCTTCACTTCAACCGGAAAGGAATTCGGTTAGCGATCAACAACCCTGGATAACATTCCCTGTTATCGACTTTTTAAAATCAACCGTTCATTCAAACAGCCGCGTATTTGAATATGGTGGAGGAGGCTCAACCCTGTTTTTTGTACACAGGGCAAAAGAAGTCGTTACAGTTGAACATGATCCGGAATGGTTTACCAGGCTTCATCAGATTTTATTAAAGCAATCATCAAGTAACTGGAGTGGCAATCTTATAATACCTGAAAATAAAAATGTCAGTGCATCGCTCGATTCTTCGAATCCTCATGACTATTATACAAGCGACGAAAATTTCCTTGGTAAGATATTTAAGACCTATGCAACTTTCATTGATCGTTATGCCGATGAATATTTTGATATAGTGCTAGTTGATGGACGTTCCAGACCGTCATGCATATTTCATAGTCTCACCAAAGTTAAAAAAGGAGGTTACCTGATTATAGATAATTCAGACAGAAAGTATTACTTTAAACATATCACCGGACTATTAAATAAAAGTTTCAGAGAGATGTTAAATCAAAAAAGTCCCAGCCCATACGCTGACTTCTTTACCCAAACAGGTGTATGGCAAAAATTATAACTTGCAGTTATTTCCTGTAATATTCTACCGCAAGAAAATCCTTATGTACTCCACCAGCTTTGTTGAAAGGACCTTTTCTATAGTAAAAATTACTATCGAGCCTTATTATGTAATAGTATCTTTCATTTTGTAAATCACCCTTATCGTACACAAAAACACTTGGTGATATCAAATCCCAGGTACCTTTAAAAAGAGTTCCACTTCTATTCTGAATATAAGTACCGTCGGTCTTCCATTCAACTGTATAGTCGGTAAATTTTTCCACTTTTTTACTGATCAGTGTATTTCCTGAATAATATTCTATTTCATGCTGGTAAAACGTCCAGGTTCCGTAGTGAAGGTCCTTGCTTTTCTTTAATTCATCTTCAGGCTTTTCAACAGTGTCCTTGGTGCAGGAGATCAGGCATGACATAACAATAAGGTATATTAACCCTTGTTTGAGCAGTTTCATGATAAGGTACAGTTTTTACAAACGTAGTGACATATAACGACAAATGCAAACTATCACATTTAATAAGATGAATTTGTATCTACATTTGCCTACATCATGCCACTTGCCCCTATCACCCTTTTCGTTTACAACCGTCCGCAGTTTACCTTACGGACATTGGAATCTATTTTTGAAAATGATCTCGCCGCGGACTCCGAATTGTTTATTTATGCTGACGGACCGAAACCAAACGCAACCCCGGCACAGCTTGCAGCTATTGAGGAAGTTAGAATGGTCATCCGCAGCAAAAAATGGTGCAAAAACGTTACTATCAGAGAGTCAGCAGTAAATCAGGGTCTGGGTCCTTCGATCATCAAAGGAGTAACGGAAACTATTAACCAATTTCAAAAAGTAATTGTAATTGAAGACGATGTGGTAGTATCAAAATACTTCCTTCGTTTTATGAATGAAGGACTGGATAAGTATGAAAAGGCAGACAATGTGTTTAGCCTGGGCTCCTGGAATTACTATTACAACGCTGCCCCGGCCGATACCTACTTTATCGGTTTACCCGATACAATCGCCTGGGCAAGCTGGAAAAGGGCCTGGGACCATTTCGAACCGGACACTCAAAAGATTTACAACCTGCTTAGGGAACGTGGCCTGTTACATCAATTTAATCTCAATGGCCGGTTCCCCTACGAAACCATGCTTAGACACCAGCTCGAAGGCAAAGTAAACAGTTGGGCAATACGCTGGACGGCTACCGTTTTTTTGAATCATGCGCTTGCTTTATATCCCTCACGCTCACTGTCGAAGCATATAGGATTTGGCGCTGACTCTACCCACGTAAAAACCGCAGACTATAATGCAGACCTTATTCTGGCAGAAACTCCGGTTCAGTTAAGCGATATTCCTTTCGTAAGTGACGATAATGCGATAGATGCTTTTATCAATTTTGAAAAACATATACGTCCGCTGAAAACATCTTATACAAAAAAAATGATGCATCTTGCCAAAAATCTACTGAATCGGGTATGGTGGAGAAAGCGCTGACATTTTACAGGAAATATTTCAAAAGGAAAACCTACGGGTGGTCTGGCGATTATTCTAACTGGCAACAAGCCCTTGAAAAATGCAACGGTTACAATGCAGCCAATATCCTGGAAAAGGTGCTGAGTGCTGTTTTGAAAGTTAAAAACGGTGAAGCGGCTTATGAAAGAGATTCGGTACTTTTTGGCAAAGAAGCTTACTCCTACCCGCTTTTATCTGCAGTGCTCTGGATAGCTCTCAAAAACAACAATAGCATAAGTGTAACGGATTTTGGCGGATCTTTGGGTAGCACCTATTTTCAAAACAAGAGATTTCTGGATGACATCAGGGATCTTCACTGGAACATCGTTGAACAAAGCGGCTTTGTAGATGCAGGACGAAAATTTGTTGAAGATAAAAGACTACAGTTTTTTTCCGTTATTGACGATGCCTTCGCAGCATACGGCACCGATATTTTAATTGTTGCCTGCGCCCTTCAATATATGGAAAAGCCATATGATTTGATAGATAAGCTTACCCGGTTCAATATACCTTATATCCTCATCGATAACACACCCTATAATTTTGAACGCCGCGACCGGATCACGATACAAAAAGTGCCGCCTTCGATATATACCGCTTCGTATCCTTGCTGGTTCCTGAATTATGAAAAAGTAAAACAGGCTTTCAGTAATAAATACACGATGTTAAGCGAGCATTATAATGAAGACGTGATTGAACTGGATGGTAGAAAAATTCCCTACAGGGGATTTTTGATGGAACTGAAAAAGTAATAACATGAAGATCATCGATACCATACTATCATCTTCTTACTTCGAAAATAAACCACCGGTATTGATAGATATTGGCGCTTCGGGAGAGATCAATAAAAAATGGCGTAAAATTGCGCCCTATTCCATCTGTATTGCTTTTGATGCAGATGACAGGGAATTTAATGTAAGTGAAAAGCAGGCTTCCGGTTACAAAAAGCTGCTCGTTATTAACAGGATTGTAATTGCCCAGCCCTCTCCTGTTGCGGATTTCAACCTTACTGCGTCGCCCTTTTGTTCAAGCTTGTTACAACCTGATCTGAAAAAATTAGAGCCCTGGGTATTTCAATCTTTATTCAAAGTAGAGAAGACGGTGCAACTACCCGCTACCACGCTGCAACAGGCCATGCAGGTGGCAGGCATCGATTATATCGACTGGTTTAAAACAGACACACAGGGCACCGACCTCCGCCTGTTTCTCAGCGTCAGCGACAACACCCGCAAGAATATCCTGGCTGCTGAATTTGAACCTGGGATCATGGATGCTTATATCGGCGAAGACAAATTGTTTACCATCATGCAGCAAATGCAGGAGCTTGGCTACTGGCTCTCTTCAATGGAAGTAAAGGGTACACAACGGCTACATGAAAGTTATATGAAACACTTTGGCAGCTTTAATACCAATCGGATGATCCGAAAATCACCCTGCTGGGCGGAACTAACCTATCTCCAAAACCCTGTCAACACAAATCCACGCGCATTGCTGTTACTGTACACTTTTGCATTGCTGGAGCGGCAATACGGGTTTGCACTGGAAGTGTGCGACCTGGCATTGCAACAATCCCATGATCCTATTTTCTCAACATGCAAAAATGCCCTGTTACAACAACTGAAGAAAGAAAAACTTAAACTTCCCCTGGTAATGCTTAAGAAACAATTCAATAAATTATTCGCCGACATCAATGCTTAATTTCTGTACGCTTTTTAATACCAACTACCTGGCGCGCGGACTGGCTTTGTACGAATCGCTTGACAAGGTTTGTCAGGCGTTTCATTTATACGTTTTTGCATTTGATGATAATTGTTATAATTATTTAACAAATCATCCGCTTCCGCATCTCACTGCTATTTCTTTGAAAGATTTCGAATCACCTTCATTGCTGACCGTTAAGCCAACAAGATCGATGGCCGAATACTGCTGGACCAGCACGCCTTTTACCATTTTATATTGTTTACAAAAATACGCTCTTAAAGATTGCACATACCTCGATGCAGACATGATCTTTTATAACGATCCCAAAGTGTTGATAGATGAAATGGGCAGTAAGTCAGTGTTGATTAGTGAACACCGCTATCCTAAGATGTATGACCAGGCGTGGTACAGCGGTATTTATTGCGTGCAGTTTATGTGCTTTAAAAATAATGATGCCGGCCTGAAAGTATTGAACTGGTGGAAGGACCGGTGTTTGGAATGGTGCTATGGCAGACTGGAAGATGGAAAATTCGGTGACCAGAAATACCTCGACGACTGGACCACCAGGTTTGATTGCGTGCATGTGATGCAACATCGCGGTGGCAGTGTAGCACCATGGAATTTAATATCGTATAAGTTTTTAAGTACACTCCCACTGAAACTGATGGAAAAAAAGACCGGCCTGTTGTATGATGTCATTTTTTTTCATTTTCATGGAGTTCAGTTTTTTACGGATGATAAGTTTTCTCTTGCAGGGCCTTTGTATGAGATTAGTGGCAACATTAAAAAGTTATATTATTACCCGTATATCAACCGGTTGATCAGTATTGCAGCAAGCATTTCGCTGAATGCTAACGGAGCATTAAAAGCCGCTCCTTCCAAACAAAAAGTGTTAAAACAGTTCATCATGGACCGTTTACATAGCTTTGCACGCTATTTACCTGCGGCGTTCCATTTGAAAAATTATAACTTTAAAAATCATTATCATGTGCATGAGATTTTTTTAACCACGGAGGAAAAGCCGAGGTAGCACGG
>CAXTDO010000291.1:0-7374 GCA_964242315.1 uncultured Flavihumibacter sp. | reverse complement strand
AGTGCTTCGCATCTTAATTGAACGTCCCCTCCTTGAAAAGGAGGGGAACCGTTACACGTTTATCAGTCCTTAACTTAACAAGATTTGCCGCAAAGGCCACAGTCATTCTTAATAATTAATATTAACTTAAAATGCCACGACGCATTTACAGGTAATCTGTTTCTACTTTCGACTAATATTTCACTTCACTATTAAAACTACTGTTTATGAAAAACTCTACGCTGTTTTGCATGGTGCTGCTGTTGTTTGCGGTGCTGCCTGTTTTGGTGTTTGCTCAAACCTCCGTTACGGGAAGAATTGTATCACGTGCCGATCAAACCCCCATAGCCGGCGGAACCGTTTTAATCAAAGGTTCACGAAAGGGTATTTCGTCCGACGCACAGGGCCGCTTTGCTATCAATGCTAAGAAGGGTGATGTGCTGATCATTACCGGCGTTGGCTTAAAAACGCAGCAGGTAGTGGTAACCGGTAGTGACGAAATTATCGTGCAGGCAGATATGGAAACAGAAGGATTGAATGAAGTGGTGGTAACAGCGCTTGGTATTAAAAAAGAAGCAAAACGACTTGGGTATGCCGTACAGGAAGTAAAAGGTGAAGACCTGGTAAAGGCCAGGGATCAAAACCCTGTATCAGGACTTACCGGTAAAGTGGCCGGCCTTTCTGTAGGGCCATCTGCCGAAATGTTACGGAAGCCAATCGTATTGTTAAGAGGCAATGAAATTACTTTATATGTTGTAGACGGCGTTCCCATCAGTTCGGATACCTGGAATTTGAGCCCGGATGATATAGAATCTTACACTGTACTAAAAGGCCCGACAGCAGCAGCTTTGTATGGTAGCCGTGCATCAGCGGGAGCCATCATGATTTCTACTAAAAAAGGAAATAAGAAAAAGGGATTTACCGTTGAGATCAACTCCACCAACTCCATGGATAAAGGGTTTATCGCTTTTCCGAGAGTACAGGATGAGTATGGTCCTGGTGAAAATGGCCTGTACAAATTTGGTGATGGTAAAGGCGGTGGACTTAACGACAACGACTATGATGTATGGGGACCAAAGTTCGAGGGCCAGCTCCTTCCCCAGTATGATAGTCCCGTTGATCCTGTTACCGGTATCAGATCAGGCACTCCCTGGATTGCCAGGGGCAAAAATAATCTGCAGAGATTCTTGCAACCCGGTTTTCAGTCAACGAACAACATCTCGTTGAATTCAAGTGGCGACAACTACAATATACGGATGTCGCTTTCGCATTCCTTTCAGCAAAGCATCATTCCAAATATGAAGCTGAATATCACTAACCTTAACCTGTACGCATCTTATAATCCAACCAGCCGTTTAAAAATTGAGGCCAATATCAACTACAACAAGCAGTACACACCTAATTTTCCTGACGTGGATTACGGTCCTAATAGCCTCCTTTATAACATAGCAGTGTGGACAGGGGCAGACTGGAATATTGATGATATGAAAAATTACTGGCAACCTGGAAAGGTAGGCACACAATCAATTTTTGCAGAGTACCAACGCTATCACAACCCATATTTCATGGTATACGAATGGCTGCGTGGCCACTACAAGACAGATATCTATAGTTACCTCTCCGCAAATTATACCATCAATAAAAATCTTAACCTTACTGCCCGTACACAGATAACCGGTTATGATTTGCTGCGTACAGAAAAAATGCCCTTTTCTGCACACCCCTACGGACGTGATCAACAACTAGGAGATTATCGTGAAGACCGCCGTAACCTGTTTGAAAACAATACCGAAGTGCAGCTAAACTATAACTACTCCCTAAAAAAATTTTTGAACCTTTCCGGAGTGGTGGGAGGCAATATCCGCAGCTTCGGTTATAACAGCAGCTTTACCTCAACTGATTACCTGAATGTTCCAAACGTTTATACATTCAGCAATTCAAAAAACCCTATCCAGGCATCCAACTTTACAGCAGACATGCGGGTTTTAAGTGCCTATTACTCCCTGGATGCCACTTTCGGTAAGTATGTAACAATGTCCACCACAGGAAGGGTAGACCAGTCATCAGCGTTTCCATCTGCAAGAAATAAATATTTCTATCCAAGCGTATCAATAGCCACTCCTATTTCAGATTATGTAATATTGCCCGATCTGATCAGCTTTCTAAAAGTACGGGGCTCCTATGCCGTGGTTCATGGCGATCCAACATCTGCCACAATTGGTTTAGCTCCATTTAACTCCATCACCGCTTTTGGCAACTCACCTTCCGGCATATCTTTATCTGACTATCCACTTGATTATGGAAATAATTATAACTCACCATACGGAGGTCCGGATTATAGGTTGCAACCGGTGTATTCTACCAATAAACCTTATAACAATCAATCAGCCGCTGTATATTCTTCTTCGATATTTGATCCTAATATCAAACCCTTCACCCGGAAGAATTTTGAAGAAGGATTTGACATCCGTTTTCTTAAGAACCGGTTAGGGCTAAGCGCTACCGCTTTCCAATATGTAGACGGGCCACAAATTTTATCAAACCCTATTTCTTCCGCTTCCGGTTATAGCAGTTATTTTCTTAACGCACTTGTTACCAGGAAAACCGGATATGAGTTTTCCATAACAGGAACTCCACTTGGCTCCACAACGGCACTGAACTGGAATGTGCTGGTTAACTGGTCTACCTACCAGGATACCTTTAAAGAACTTCCTCCGGGTCAAACTACCTTCAATACTTTTTTTAAAGCCGGCGACAGGGTAGATAAATTGTACACCAGTGCATTTGTGAGAACTGCCGACGGTCAGATAGTGCATGATGCTGCGGGTAAACCTCTGAACAACCCGGTGGCGCAATATCTGGGCAACCTGAACGCCGATTATGCCTGGAGCATATATAATAATTTCAGCTACAAAGGGCTGTCTCTTGGCTTTCAGTTCGATGGCAGCGTTGGCGGTGTCACTACCGATTACATGCATAACAAAACCATGCGTGGCGGCAGGAACATTGAAACCATTGAAGGAAAATTCGGTGAAGGAAGGCTTGCCGACTATCAGCATGCCAACGATGCAAGCTTTGCAGGAATCTATGTTGGAGATGGCGTAGTGGTATCTAATGGCACACCCATAAATTATGATTCGAAAACCGGAGCTATCGTGAACTATAAAGACCTTCAATTTGCAACTAATAAACAGGTGACTCATGTACAGGATTACATCAGCAAATACTATGGTATCGATGAAGGAAACCTGATGAGCAAAACTTTTGCGAAGCTACGCGAGGTTACCATCGGCTATACGATCCCGTCATCTATTCTTACTAAAAGTTTTATCAGCAAGATCACCGTATCGGCAGTTGCCAGAAACCTGATCTACTTTTATAAGGATAAACGATTCAAGGACGTGGATCTCGACCAATACAACAATGGAGTAGGCGGAACCGGCCTTCAATCTCCCACTACCCGCCGGTATGGCCTTAACGTAAACGTTGTTTTTTAAATTTTAAGCTATCAGATTATGAAAAAGATATTATTGTGGCTGGCTTTACCAGCGCTTGCACTTTCTGTAATGCCGGGTTGTAAAAAATCGATGGAAGACTTATATGTCAATCCCAACAAACCAACTTCAGTGCCACCTTCTCTTTTATTCAACGGCATACTGAATAATCTATACCAGCCTCCTTACAGTGATTACGAAAAATACAATCAGTATTACATTATCAACTATGATTATTACGGCAATAACCGGTACGATTTCGGCCAGGGTTCAAACTATTATTCAACCCTTAAGAATGTAGTTAAAATGGAAGAAGAAGCGCGCAGGATAGGGTTGCCGGAAGTGAACGCTTTCTCCACCATGGGAAAGTTTTTCAGGGCTTACTTCTTCACGCAAATGAGTTTGCAGTCGGGCGACATCCCAATGAATGACGCTTTAAAAGGGGTGAACAACCTTACTCCTGCATACGACGCGCAAAAAACTGTTTTTCAGCAGTCGCTGCTCTGGCTCGACACAGCTAACACGAACCTGGCAGCACTCATCGCCAAAGCCGACAACAACCTGGCCGGTGACATTTATTTCAACAACAGTCTTACTAAATGGCAAAAGGTAGTGAACGTTTACAGGCTGCGCTTACTCATTCACTTAAGTAAAAAGGCCGATGATGCTACTTTAAATATTAAACAGCAGTTTGCCCAAATCGTAGGTAACAAAACCACCTATCCGCTGATGCAGGACATGAGTGATAACCTGCAGTACAATTATATTTTTCCAACGAATTTGTACCCTAATAATCCCGGTAATTTCGGCTTTGACGCTTTGCGTTACAATACTTCAGCAACGTATGTGGGATTATTAACGCAGTTAAAAGATCCAAGGGTTTTTGTAACTTCTGAGCCGGCTACGGCGCTTGTGGCTGCGGGCAAATCACCTACCGGTTTTGATGCTTTTGTTGGAGCGAGTCCTGGTGAGGATTTGGGTGCGATGTATATTAAAACCAATAATGGCCAGTATTCGCTGTTAAACAGAAAACATTATTACGATACTTATACCGGGGAGCCAAGTATACAGATCGGTTATCCTGAAATGCTTTTTAATATTGCCGAAGCCATCAACCGGGGATGGATCACTTCAGGCGCTTTGGGAAATGCAGAGGATTATTATAAAGCCGGTATAAAAGCCTCTATGGCCTATTACAGCATTCCGGAATCAGGTGCAATGCCTGTTTATTTTCTCCATCCCGGTGCCAGTCTCGGCAATTATGATACTTATTCTGTTAACGTAGACTTCAGCAATTATTATAGTCAGCCGTTAGTAAAGTATGCCGGTAACACCGCTGCCGGACTGAATGAGATCCTTACACAGCGCTACCTGGCTTTATTTCGCCATTCCGGTTTGGAGTCCTATTTCACGTACAGGCGTACAGGCGTGCCGGCGTTTACAACCGGCCCCGGTACAGGCAATAGCGGCAGGATTGCCATGCGGTTTAAATACATAAGCAGTGAACAGACGGCTAATACTGCCAATTATCAGAATGCCCTGCAATCGCAATATGGTGGCAATGATGATATTAATGCGATGATGTGGTTGTTGAAGTGAGATGGATGTGTAGACCTATAAGGTTTTAAAAACCTTATAGGTCTACGCAAAATTCATAGAGCAAATGCTACATAATTCCCACCCGGCTTTTGGTCTCTGCCACCACCAGCTGCTATAACCACATATTGTTTACCGGCTACTTCGTAGGTAATCGGCGTGGCAAACCCTCCGGCAGGAAGCTGGTACTCCCATACCATCCTGCCTGTTTTTCTCTCGAACGCCCTGATCTTTTCATCTTTGGTTCCGGCAACAAAAATCAACCCGCCGGCGGTAACAAGCGGGCCACCGTAGATGGTTGTCCCGGTTGTAGGTATTCCTTTTTTCGCCAGTTCAGGATATTCACCTAAAGGGATCTTCCATAGATATTTTCCCGTGTTAAGATCGATAGCATTCAGTGTTCCCCACGGTGGTTTTATGCCGGGGTAACCATCCTGGTCGGTGAACCTTTTCCAGGGATTACTTACATAGGGAGGAAGATACGGATATCCAGTATTTTTGGCAGCAGCGTTTGCAGGTTGACGTGAGGAGGCGGCCCACGGCTGCCCGTTATCCGTGTTGGTGATAAAGCTTACTATCAGGTTACGGTCTCTTTCAGGGATATGCTGGAAGGACGGCATCCTGCCACTGCCTGTTTTCAACAGACTTTGTATATCTTCAATAGAGCGACGTTTTTCAACGTTGATAAGACTGGGCAGTTCGGCACCACTTCCTTTCCTGTCTTGCCCGTGACAGGTAGCGCAGTTGACACTATATAAAGCGTGGCCCTGCGTTATTCTTGTTTTTTGCCTGTTGACAAATGCCGTTTCCCGGTCAGACATCACCAGTTCCCAGGGTTCCTCATTGGCATTTTGATACAATATGCCGTCAGGATCAATTGCATTGCCACCCCATTCCGCACCGCCACTGTATCCGGCAACCAGTGTTCCGGTGCTACTGGGAGGTGTAAATTTATTGTTCGACTTTATCTTCTGAAAGCGTTTCATCGCGAATGCGTGTGCTTCGGGTGAAAGGTTGGTTATGTCAGCTTCTGTAAATACCTGCCGTGTGAAAGGAGCCGGCATCAAAGGATATTTTTGGGTTGGAAATGGATGTTCACCGGGCAACCCTTTGGCAGGAACAGGGCGCTCCTCCACGGGAAATATTGAAGTACCCTTATCGCGGTCCAGCACATACACCATTCCGTCTTTGGTTGCCTGAACTACCACGTCAATTCTTTTTCCGTTATGGGTAACCGTTATCAGATTTGGCGGACAAGGATGATCGCGATCCCAGAGATCATGGTGTATGGTTTGGTAATACCATTTCATTTTGCCGGTTTGCGCGTCAAGGGCCATAATACAGTTGGCAAACAGATTGGCGCCGGTACGGGCACCACCATAAAAGTCGGATGCAGGTGAGCCTGTGCCGAAGTAAACAACGCCGCGCTTTTCATCCAGTGTAAATCCACTCCAGCAGTTGGTAGCGCCGATTCTTTTATAAGCGTCTTTTGGCCATGTGTCGTAGCCGAATTCTCCGGGCTGCGGAATGGTATGAAATACCCAGGAGAGCTTTCCGGTTACTACATCAAATGCGCGGATATGGCCGGGGATGGCGTCTCCGCCTTCTGATACTGTAGAGCCAATTACAAAGGTATTCTTATAAACCACACCCGGACTTGTAGCACTGACAGAACCTTTGGTAACATCATAGTCCATACCTGTTTGAAGACCTTCATGCAGGTCTACCCTTCCCTTATCTCCAAAGCTAGAGATGATGTTGCCGGTGAGCGCGTTAACAGCGTATAGTTTGGAACTAACTGAATACAATATGCGTTTATCATCACCATTCTCCCAATAGGTAACCCCACGGCTTTGGTGTGGCCGGTCTTCTTTGTTTGGAGCAAACTTCCATAGCTCTTCGCCTGTGCCGGCTTTTAGTGCAAATAATTTCAGATCGGGTGTGGTACCATAAAGAATTCCATTGACTACAATCGGCTGGCACTGTATATCGCCGGTTTTTGTAACGGCTGCATTGTACATCCATGCCACTTTCAGGTTCTTTACATTGTCGGTAGTGATCTCCTTTAATGGCGAATAGCGGTTACCCGCTTTGTTGCCACCGTAAACAGGCCAGTCTTTTCCTGTTTCGGCCGGCCCATCCGTTTTGATCCAACAATAAGTGAAATAACTTCCAATCAACAGGCAGGTAATCGTTATATATTTTCGGATATTCATTTTTTAAAGGGTAGTGATATAGAAATAAGATTTGTTAACAATTAAAGCAATTCTTTAACCACGGAGGAAAAGCCGAGGTAGCACGGAGG
>CAXTDO010000290.1:0-7377 GCA_964242315.1 uncultured Flavihumibacter sp. | reverse complement strand
GAGGATGCGCGTGCTGCTGGCCAAAATGATATTACAGCAACCAGACCTGTTGTTGCTCGATGAACCTACCAATCACCTCGACCTCCCTTCTATCGAATGGCTGGAAAAATACCTGCTTCATTTTAAAGGGTCCGTAGTGATTGTTTCGCACGATAAATTTTTTCTGAACAGAATGGTAACAAAAATTGTTGAACTGTATCAGAAAGAACTGCATTTTTACATAGGCAACTACGACTTTTATGAAACCGAAAAAGTACAGCGGGTAGAGTTACAACAGCGCGCTTATGAAAACCAGCAGGACTACATCCGCCAGCAGGAAAGATTTATAGAGCGCTTTAAAGCCAAGGCCAGTAAAGCCGCCGCAGCACAGAGTGTGGTAAAAAGGCTTGACCGGCTCGAACGCATCGAAGATGTTGAAATTGAAAGACCGAATATAAAAATCAACTTTCAGGTTGATAAAACTCCCGGAAGAACATTAGTAACATTAAAGGATGTAAGCAAACACTTTGGCAGCATTCAGATCGTGGACCATGCTTCCGCTGAGATAGACCGGGGCGACAAGATAGCACTGATAGGTGCAAACGGAAAAGGAAAATCAACCTTGCTGCGCATCATCGCCGGCACGGAAGCCTTTGAAGGCGAACGTAAATGGGGACACAATGTTGACGAAAGCTTTTACGCCCAGCACCAGATGGAAGCCCTTGATGTAAACAATACCGTCCTGGATGAAATGAAATTATGCGGCAGCCAAAAAACTGAAATGGAGTTAAGAACCCTCCTGGGCTGCTTCCTGTTTAGCGGTGATGATGTGGAAAAAAAAGTCAAGGTATTGAGCGGCGGCGAAAAGGCCCGCGTTGCCCTGGCTAAAACAATTGTAAGCAAAGCGAATTTTTTAATGCTTGATGAGCCCACCAACCATCTCGACATACACTCCTGTGAATTGTTGGTAGAGGCGTTGAACAAGTACGAAGGCAGCCTGATACTAGTTAGTCATGACCGTTACTTTATTTCAAAAACCGCCAATAAGATATGGGAGATTGATGAACAAAAGATCAGGGAATTCAAGGGCACTTATGCCGAATGGGTTGACTGGAAAGAAAGAAGGGCCCAGGAATTGAAAAGCAGGAAGTCGGCTGAAGCGATACAGCAACAACCGGTAAGTAAAAACAACCAGGAAAAAACAGAAAGCAAACCTGTTCAGCAACCGAAGAATACCAGCGTCAACAAAGAAGCGAAAAAAGAATTGCAGAAACAACAACGCCTTTTTCAACAGTTGGAAGAACAGATAGCTTTGGTAACGCAACAAAGAAATCAGGCAGAAGCCGCGCTAACAAAACCTGAGATATATTCCGACTTTAAGAAATTCAGCAACACCGAAAGCGAATACAAGAAAGCCAGCGCAGAGCTAAAGAAACTCAACATACAATACGAACAGGTTTTTGAAGAGATCGTGAAGCTGGAAGGAAATGGTTAATGTTAATTATTAATGTTTAATGATTAACGGATAGTTGCTGATTATGTGAGTGGGAGCATTTATAACATACTTAAATAATTAACCCCTGCCCGTTAATCATTAATAATTAATCATTAAAATGTTTCGCACTTTCTGGTTATTCGTATACACCGTTCTTGCTCAAATCGCTTTCACTCAGGAATTGCCGCATCGTCCGAAAATCGGATTAACGCTTAGCGGAGGTACGGCTAAAGGGCTAGCGCACATCGGCATTCTGAAAGCCATCGATTCTGCCGGACTCAAGATAGACTACATTACCGGCACCAGCATGGGAAGTATTGTTGGAGGACTGTATGCTATTGGATATTCTGCCGACTCCATTGAAAAAATGGCTCACAAGACTGATTGGGATCTGCTGTTGAGCAATCAATCATCATTGCGAAGCATTATCATGGAAGAAAAGGATGAATACGGCAAGTACCCGATAGAGCTGCCATGGGTTAATAATAGCTTTAAATTACCGAGTGGTATATTGGCCGGTCAGGAGCTGTGGTTAAATCTCGCAGAGTTATTCGCACCCGCTTCCAATATTAAAGATTTTTCAAAATTCAGCATCCCCTTCAAATGTATCGGAACCGATATTGACAACGGTGAAGCGGTAGTGATGGATCATGGTGAAATTGTTACAGCCATCCGTTCCAGCATGGCAATACCTTCCATTTTTACTGCTATTGATTATGAAGGCAGGAAGCTTGTTGATGGAGGCATCGTTCGAAATTTTCCTGTTCGGGATGTAAAGGAAATGGGTGCAGACTATGTGATAGGAAGTAACGTGGCTACAGGGCTTTTCCCCGGGAAAAAAGTGTTGAACGCATTACAAATCTTATTGCAGATAGCATTTTTTCGCGAGGCTGCCGACAGAAAAAATGAGGTTCCGCTCTGTGACATCTATATACCTGTTCCATTGGAAAAATATGCTATGGGCAGTTTCAGCCAGTCGGAAGAAATCATCCAGGTAGGTTTGGAAGAAGGCAGGCGCCTGTATCCGGTATTCAAAAGAGTGGCGGATTCGCTTGATGCAATATATGGTAAACAGGTAGTAATCAAAAACAGGTTACCGACTCCGAACAGATCCACTATTTCGTCCCTCGAAGTGAAAGGCCTTGAGCAGACTACAAAAGATTTCTTTGTCCATACTATGGATTTTCTTACAAACAGGTATTACAGTGCCGGGGAACTTTCAAGAATGGTTCGTAAAGCATTCGGCACCCGTTATTATAACCGTATCGTATATTCGCTTGAGGAACAAAATGACGGCACCAAAAAAATTGTGTTTGATGTAACGGAGAACCCGCTCACTTTTGCCAAGATAGGAATACACTACAATGAATTTAGCGGTATCAGTATCATTGCTAACCTTACCAGCCGCGATTTCTTATTACCAAGCAGCCGCGACTTAATAACCATTAATGTGGGCGAAAACATGCGGCTACGCGCCGAGCACCTGCAATACATTGGCAGGGTAAAAAAATTCGCATTTATTACGTCAACACAAACGGAAAGATTAAAACTAACTACCTACAATAATTTCAAGCAAGACGGTGTATACCATCAAAGCTATTTTAATATCGACGGCAGGTTTCAGTTCTCTACAGCACGCCTCTTTACTATTGGCATTGGAACCCGTTATGAATGGATTCGCTATTATCCTTCCATTACATCAAACCTCGAAATACAGGGCCATAATAATTTTGCAACGGCTTATTCATTTCTTACTCACAATTCTTTAGACAGAACGCTTTACCCTAAGCGAGGCGTAAAACTAGAAGTTGAATCAGACCTGGTTTTTAAACAAGACCCCAACATTATTTTTTTACGTAACGGTGAAATTATTAACAATGTAGATTCAATCGGTTTCAGGTATAACCGGTACCGGCGGATACTTTTCAACATTGAAAGCTACACGCCGTTTACCAACCGAACTGTTTTAATGATGCAGGCGCAAATGGGAGTAAATCTGAATTACAACCAGCATATTATGAATGAGTTTCCTATTGGCGGACTAACCACGCTTTTTCGCAACCAGGTAACCTTTGCCGGTTTAAAGGAAGGGACGATCTATTCACCCGGCGTTGCAAGCTTTCAATTAGGATTGAGATACCAGATATTTAACAGCTCATACATCATTGGCCGTGGAAATGCATTGGTTAATAACTTCATAAGTAAAAGCACCATTCAAAGCATACCGGATTTCCTTTCCGGCTACTCACTAACTTTTGCATACAACTTCGCCCTTGGTCCATTGGAATTGAGCGCCATGTATTGCGACCAGTCTAAACAATTAAGAGCTTATGTGAATATCGGGATACCTTTTTAGGTATGAGGTATGAGGTATGGGGTGTGAATGAGTTATGAATGATGAATGATGATTTATTATTGACACTCACAATTAATCATTCATCATCTATAATTCATAACTCATAATTCATACCTCATACCTCATCCCTGATCCCTACCTCAGATCATACTGTGCAACATAATAGTCACCTGTTTTTTTTAAGGCGGCGCTGTTATTGATTACATTAACGGGTTGTCTTTCAAATCCGCCGTCATGAGATAGGTACATTACTTTGGTTATTCCTGCAGCAATCAATAAATGTTTCAGCTCGTCAAAATTTTGCTGACTCTCTGCAAGAAAGATTTTTTTATTTTCAAACAATGATGCAAACTCCTGCGCGATGTATTGGTTTTGAACAACCAGTATATTGCACCGCTCGTTCTTCAGATAATCAAGTGCTGGTTTAACACGGCATGCATAATCATCATGCAATGTGCGATGAGCAAGGTATACATTGATATACATGCTGTATGCTGCTATAAACAATATGCCGATTGCAATATGTTTCCTGATCCTCACTTCACTATAATACCTTGCTGCAAGGGATAGCGTTACAATCACAACAGGGATAACAGGTAGAAAATAACGTGGCCCCCACTGCTTACCGCCGGCATTTGGCAAACAAAATGGGGTCAGCATCAGGAAAATAATAATTAACAGGGTTAGTTGATTTACCAGATCCGGCAACCGTTTTTTTTGAAATAGCAAATACACGCTGAAAGCGTAGAGCAGCACAACAAGCGGAAAGTAAATAACAAGTCTGCCATTAAGATGGGTTGATATGATAAACTTTTTTACAAAATAATTTACAAATTTGTCCTGCTCAAACAATTGGTAACTATGTGCTCCCAGAACGCTGTCATATACTTTGAAATTAAAAATAAAGAATGCTGATATGCAGAGAAGCATGGCGATTACAAACAGAACATTTGCGTTGCTCTTTTTTATAATACTGTTTACAGCAACTGTTACTATCAGCAACAAACATAACATTAGCATTTCAGGCCTGAACCAGACCGACAGGCCGCTCATTAAACCTAGTGTTACTGCCTGCAAGGCTGATACCTGTTTAAGCATAAAAACAATTGCGCTAAATAACAATACAATTGCCATACTGTGTTCCCAGTAAAGTGCTCCATAAACAGTTAGGGGAGAACAGAAGGCAAGCAGAAAAAAGGCTGCTGAAACTCTCAATGGTGCGACGCCTGCTTTGTACAGTACCGTGATAAACCAATACCAAAGGGCTGCTACACTAAAGGAAGGAATGATATAAATTCCCTTAAATCCAAACCACTTATACATCCAGGAAGTTAGCCATTGAAAGCTGGGAGGAAACGAAACAACTTTACCATCCGGAGCGTCGTAGATGAATGGAGGCTTAAAAGGATAGAAGCCCTGATTCCAGATGTTATTAACCCACTGCGCATTCTGTAAATCTAAGGTAGTACAGCTTCCGCCATGAGCAATTTGCTTCACCATCAGAAATTTCAATCCTGCATCCCCGGAAAAAAACACTTCTTCTTTTACTGTAATCAATAAGCTTACAAGAAAGCACAGCGCTGCAGTAGATAAAATATACGGCAGCAGACGGTGTAATCGTTGTTGCTGTTCAGTTGTCATACACAAATCATGTAGGTAGTATTAAAGCCGGTACGATATTCATTCTTCTCCTTCGCTCTATTGTTTACCTTTGCCTCTTTACAGGCTTTCCGGATGGTGCTCAAACTTGTCTTTGTTTGCCGTGCGGTTAATTTAATAAGCTCCAGTGTAGGTTAATTGTAAACTGACGTGATACATCTCAGCCGTTCGACCAGTTTTTTAACCACAGAGGGCACAGAGGAGGAACCACAGAGGGCGCAGAGGCTTTCACTGTACCCTCTGCGGTTCCTACTCTGTGCCCTCCTATGGTTAAAAAATACTTACAATTCAATGCGTAGCATCATACTTAACTTAACACCAGCCAATATTATCTCAATCAATCCTAACTAAAACCAAAATTATGCATAAGTCAGGACCTATTATAATCGTAGATGATGATCAGGAAGATTTGGAATTATATAGTTCAATATTAGAATCTCTAAATGTAAAAAACAAGGTGTTACTTTTTGATGACGCTTCCAACTTTCTAAAATTTATGAGGGAAAGCAAGGAAAACGTTTTTTTTATTTTGTGTGATATTAACATGCCTGAAATGGATGGATTTCAGTTGCGTAACGAATTAAACCTTGATGCTTCTGTTGCTGCCAGAGCAATTCCTTTTTTATTTTTTTCAACGTCCGGAAATACCAATCATATTTCAAAAGCATACCAGTCACCAATTCAGGGATATTTTACAAAGCCATCTAATGTTGAAGAAATAAAAGCTATGTTCAAATGCATCATTCTTTATTGGAATATGTCTTCCCATCCTACAACAAAATTTGATTAGATACTTATCTTACACCCAACGCAGCCAGCATTACCGGCTGTGCTGGCTATATCAGCTATATTGCTCTTTGTACAGGAACAGGATTTTCTTAACGATCAACCACAAGAGAACAAATGAAATGCAACTTCGTGCTTATTTAGCTACGCAGGTCAGCTACGCCTCAGTATTAATGATGATAACAAATTGGCACACATAAAAAACTACTCATTAACACTTGTGCCTGCAATTATATTCTATCATTTTCTAATAGTAAACCATTATTACCAATAAAATAATAATTAAATTTGATAGTACGTAAAAATTATTAACTATTTTCCTCCCAAATAACTAAGAATAAATAGGCTATAAATCAAGTTGTAATGGCAAGTAATTCACCTTTGGTTATAAAAAAGTTTAATGACCTGGTATTTGATTATGGAAATCAGCATTTTGTAAAAACGGAGATAGTAACAACCTGGGAAAGGCTGATCAAAAGGTTACTGGATATCATTGCTGCGCTGGCGGGCTTAATGATTTTACTGCCTTTATTAATTTATATTGTCATCAGAATAAGACTTGATTCAAAAGGATCAATATTTTATTTCCAGGAACGAATTGGTTTAAATGGAATTCCATTTACGATATTCAAGTTTCGCAGCATGTATGAGGATTCTGAAAAAAATGGCCCCACTTTGTCTTCGGCTAACGATATACGGGTTACCAAATGGGGTAAGAAGATAAGGAAGTGGAAGTTAGATGAGTTGCCCCAGTTATTAAACGTGCTCTTAGGCGACATGAGCCTTGTAGGGCCAAGACCTGAAAGGAAATATTATATTGATAAAGTTTCAGCGATATATCCGTATTTTAACTACCTGCATCAGGTAAAACCCGGATTAACATCTTTGGGAATGATTACATTCGGCTATGCGCAAAACGTTCAGGAAATGATTCAACGCATGCGGTACGACATTACTTACCTGGAAAACTACTCATTGTTTCTTGACCTGCAAATTCTTTATTTTACATTTCGTTCTATCATTAATTGCAACATATACAAAACTGCTATAAAGCTTAACGATACACTTCCAAGAATTAAAACACCTATTTTAAATTAATTCC
>CAXTDO010000289.1:0-7388 GCA_964242315.1 uncultured Flavihumibacter sp. | reverse complement strand
CCATCGCTATAAAACAAGGGATAGCTTCATCCAGTTGTAACCAGTTGATTTTTATCACAGGCCGCACCATGAATACGCCTACCAACACCAGTGCCGGCGCGGTTGCAATGGACGGAATGACAGAAAGCAAAGGTGCCAGGAACAGAAAAGGTAAAAACAGCAAAGCCGCCACTACGGCTGTTAAACCGGTTCTTCCGCCGGCTTCAATTCCTACGGCAGATTCAATATAAGCAGTACCCGGACTGGAACCTACCAAACCTGCCAGCGTAGTAGCCACTGCATCGGTGACCAGTGAACGCCTGATATTTTTCGGCTCCCCATGTTCATCAAGAAGACCGGAGGCCTCTGCAAGTCCGACAAAGGTTGAAAGGCTGTCGAACATGTCAGTAAAAACAAACGCAAAAATTACCGGCACCACCGACCATTGAAGTGAATGAATGAAATCCAGTTTAAATAACAGACTGAAATCAGGAGTGGCAAACAAGCCTTTGTAATTTACCAGGGTGGCCGTTGCGCCCCACCATCTTCCGATAGGATAAGCAGCCAGCGTTGTAAAAATTATTCCAGCCAGTATAGCGCCGCGTACATTTCTCACCACCATAACTGCAGTAACAATAAAACCTGCCGTGAAAGTGATCAGTGCAGGTGTAAGCTTGCCCACGCCAATAACGGTTGCCGGATTGCCGGTTACAAAACCTGCGTTAACCAGACCGATCAAAGTAATGAATAACCCTATGCCGGCGGCTATTGCGTAACGTAAAGGTTTCGGAATGGAATAGACGATATAAGTTCGGATATTAAATACCGATAGTAACAGAAAGATAACGCCAGACCAGAATACAGATCCCAATGCCACTTCCCAGGGGATCTTCATACCCAGTACCGCTGTAAAAGTGAAGAAGGCATTAAGTCCCATTCCTGGGGCTACAACAATCGGATTCTTCGCATACAGGCCCATCATCAGACTGCAGAAAAAGCACACCAGCACGGTGGCTGTAAGTACTGCCGTGAACGGCATGCCTGCCTGGCTTAGAGTTCCCGGGTTAACAACAACGATATAGGCAATAGCTAAAAAGGAAGTGATACCGGCAATTACTTCGGTTTTAACATTGGTTTGGTTTTCTTTCAGTTTAAAATAGTCGGCCATGAGCAGTTTGTTGGAGGCTCAATATAGCTAGTTTTTTTTAACCGCAGAGAGCGCAGAGGAGGAAACACAGAGGGCGCAGAGGAAACCCTCTGCGCCCTCTGCGGTTAAAAAAAACGAGCTATATATAAGTTGAATGTATAATATATTTTTAGCAACCGATTGAATGCTGATAATACAATTGTACATTAGATTTATGATATGGTCGGCAAAAACGATCACCGGCAAATTAACCAACTACTAGCTCGCCTGCATTGTATGAAACGATTGAAAATTAACTTGCGGACAAAAATATTTTATGTCAGTGATATAATGCTGCTTAACCTCCCGCCTCCAACCGCTAAGCTTATTAATAAGTGATCTTTTACCAAATGATTGAAGCATTGCAAAACAGAAAATGCACTTACAGAATATCATCTTCTGCCTTCTCCTGATTATCCTTCCCTGATGAATATGAAATAGCCACTATTTCATTTTACTACATAGCTATCCTGCCCTGTTGCAAAACAATTTATAATCGTTAAAAACACAGCTATGCTAAAATTTATCCACTTGTTGACAGCCCTTCTGTTGTCGGTTGGTTTAATGGCACAACAAAAAACCATCACCGGAAAAATAACTGATAATAACAAAGGCGCCCCTCTTGCCGGTGCAACTATATCTGAAAAAGGAACTTCCAATAACACGAGAACAAAAGACGATGGCAGCTTTTCAATTGTTGTCAGGAGCGCCAATGCCAGACTGGTTGTCTCTTACATTGGTTTTGAAACCACAGAAATTGATGTAAACAATAAAGCTACTATCAACATGTCATTGACAACTACCTCCTCTGCTTTAAGTGATGTAGTGGTAGTTGGTTATGGCACCCTCAATAAAAAAGAAGTGTCGAGTTCCATTACCCACCTCAGCTCAAAAGACCTGCTAACGGTTGGTGGTAACAATGCGCTGATGTCGCTGCAGGGAAAAGTGGCAGGGTTGTCCGTTACCAACACCTCAACAGCCGATCCCAATTCATCACCCAGCATACAACTACGAGGCGTCTCATCCCGCAGCGCAGGCCTGGGACCTCTCTATGTAATCAATGGCATTCCCGGTGGTAACGTAGACAATATCAACCAGAATGATATTGAATCTATAGATGTACTAAAGGGCGGTGCCGCCTCGGCAATTTACGGCACAAGGGGCAGCAACGGAGTAATTGTTATCACTACAAAGAAAGGTACTGCTGATTCCCGCATTTTTTATGATGGTTACTCCGGGTTTGATTTCGCCACCAACAAGCTTTCCGTTCTCTCAAGAGAAGCTTTCCTTGCCAACAAAAGAGGTGTGGACTTTGGGAAGAATACAGACTGGCTGGGAGTTCTTACAAACGATCCCGCCTTCTCACAAAAACACACCTTCCAGTTTTCAGGAGGAAACGGTAAAACAAATTATATGGCTTCTGCGGATTACCGTAACGCAGATGGCATCGATCTGCGTGCTTCCAAACTGGAGTATGGCAGTCGGGTAAATATCAACCATACCTCCAATAACAATCTGTATGCTGTTACTTTGAATGTGGCGCCCCGGTACATAAAAACAAACCTTACAGATAACAGCGGCTTTAATTACGCGTTAACGCTCAACCCAACCTTATCTCCTTACGACAGTGCAGGCAGATACGCTTACATCAATACCGGTTTCTTTGCAAACAATCCCGTAGAAAATGCCAGGTTGGTTAAATCGCAACAGGAAATAAAATACCTGGATATCAGCGGTTCATTCAGACTGAATATTTTAAAAAACCTGAACTCCATTGTTACGGTAGGAGAGATCAGCTCTTCTTTCAGGAACTTTAGTTTTTCTCCTTCGAACCTCACTCCTATTGTTAATGGCAACGGCCGTAATACGGCTTCTCAATCGCTTGATGACAACGACCAAAAAAGTTTTGAGTGGACAGGCAATTATTCAATCGATGTAAAAAAACATTCCTTAAAAGCCTTGGTGGGATATTCTTATCAGCAATTTTCTGCGTCCGGCTTCAATGCCTCAAACCAGCAGTTTCCTTCCGATGTACTTACTTACAACAATATCGGCACAGGTCTGTGGAACCTGCAATCAGGTGTTAATGGTGTTGGTTCTTATAAAAACAGTTCAAAGCTGATTGCATTTTTTGGCAGGCTCAATTACGACTTCGATCAAAAATATTATATTTCCGCAAGCCTGCGCCGTGAGGGCTCCTCCAAATTCGGTTCCAACCACAAGTGGGGTAATTTTCCTGCTGCATCAGTGGCCTGGAGGGTATCGCAGGAGAATTTCATGAAAGGCATTTCATGGCTGGATGAACTCAAGCTGCGAGCTGACTATGGCGAAACAGGTAACCAGGATTTTGGTAATTATCTTTCTCTGGATACCTACAGCGGATACGGTTATTATTTGTACAACGGTACCAGCTACCAGGTATGGGGACCCAGCCAGAACACCAATTATAACCTTCGCTGGGAGAAGGCTCTTAACTTTAATGCGGGCCTGGACTTTGATTTGTTAAACCGCAGGATAACAGGTAGTCTTAATTTTTATATCAGAACAAACAAGGATCTGCTAGGGTCGTATTCCGTGCCAAACCCACCCAATGTACAGGGAACCACTTTTGCCAACGTAGGAACGATGAAAAATTCAGGGCTTGAAATTCAGGTAAACGCCACCCTGGTGAGACGTCATCAATTTACTTACAACCTTTCATTCGCCGGCGCCACCAACAGCAATAAATTCGTTTCTTTTTCCAATGAACTGTTTAAAGGACAAACCTACCTTGATGTAGTGAGTATGCCTGCGCCGGGTAGTCCGGGTAACATACAGCGCCTGCAGGAAGGTAAACGTATAGGAAGCTTTTATGCGTTGAAGTCGGCAGGAGTAGACAACACCGGAGCACTGCTGGTGTATAATAAAAAAGGTGAAACGATAGTAGCTAACAAAGCCACTAATGATGACAAACAATTTATTGGTAACGGCCTTCCACAATTTACTGCGAGTATCGGTAATGACTTCACTTACAAACACTGGGATCTGAGCATCTTTTTGCGTGGCTCTTTCGGTTACGACGTCTTTAACACAAATGCCTTTTATTTAGGCACTCCGGCCACGCAAACCAATGCCAATGTTCTCACCTCCGCTTATGATGGTGGCAAATATTCAAAGCTCACCAACCAGTCAACCTACTCGGCATTATCCGACTATTTTTTAGAGAAGGGTGACTTTGTAAAGATAGCTAATGTTACGCTGGGCTATACGCAACCGTTATCTTTTAAATATTTGCGGTCGTTCAGGTTATATGCAACCGGACGTAACCTTAAGACTTTTACAAAGTACACCGCTGGTGATCCGGACCTTATACAGGTAAATGGATTATACCCCGGCATCAATCAAAATAGTGATCGCAATGGTACGCTTAGCTATTATCCTTCCACCATTCAATTACTGCTGGGTTTGCAACTTACCTTTTAACAAATAATATATATAAGATGACACGCACAATATCTTTAAACAAAATAACGGCTTACTTGCTGATGACCTTGCTGTTGCTGGCAGGAAGCTGTACCAAACTCGATGAAACGCTATACGATCGCATCGTTTCAGCAAACTTCCTGCAAACAAAAAGCGATGTGGTAAGAGATTTCTTGCGCGCATTCGAACATTGCTACTGGAGCATACAGGGAGGCAATACATTCATGCTGCAGGAAAACGCCTCGGATGAGTGTGTGACGATCAACCGCCAGGGCGACTGGTACGATGGAGCTCAGTTTCAACGTGTTCACTACCATACCTGGACACCAAATGACGGATACACCAACGACGCATGGAGTGCTTTGTACCAGGGGGTAAACCTGGCCACCAATTCACTGGAAGACTTGGAAGCGATTGATGATCCTTCAAAATTTACGTTAACACGAGCTGATGTAGACGACATGATTGCTGAGCTAAGAACACTCCGTTCATGGCTTAACATCCGTTTGCTTGATTTTTACAGGAACATAGTTATCGTAACAAAAGTGAAGGGCGAATCGCAGGGTGGCCTCCAGGTAACACCTGCAGAAGCTTTTACTTTTATAGAAAAGGAGCTGAAAGAGGCTATTACCAAACTGCCTACCCGCGAGTCGCTGGGCGCTAATGCTGTCGGAAGATGGACACAGGCCGGTGCCGCTGCCTTGCTGGTTCGTTTATACCTCAATGCAAAAGTATATACCGGCACAGACCATTTTGCAGATTGCGCTACCGTATGCCAGGATATCATATCCGGCAAGTATGGAAGTTACGCTTTGGAGAGCAGGTGGGACGCACCTTTTGATTATACCAACCCCACCTCAAGAGAAACAGTATTTGGTTTTCCCGGTAGCTTCGGACTTACCCATTGGCAGTACGATGGCGGAATGTATTTCTGGGCGCTGCCTATCAGGGCCACCAACTATTTTGGATTTACCGATTTCGGCACTGCCAATCCAAAATATGCACTGTCACCAGGCAGGGATGTAGACAGTGTGGAATACACTTTTCAACTTGGAAAGCCTTTTATAAAATTTTTGAAATATCCCGACGATTACCGTACAAGAGTTTATAAGAACCTCGGTGGCAGCAAGCGGGAAGGAATGTTCCTGTACGGATACCTGCCTTATACAAACGCAAACGGCGTTCTTGACTCAGTAAAGGGTAACAAGGGTCCTTACGCACTGTTTTTTCGCGACCAGGTAGGCATGTTCCTCGACGCAAAACCCGGAACAAAAATCGCAGACAAGGAATCCAATATGAATCACGGCGATCACCAGTCGGGTATTCACCCGGTGAAATACCCTTTTTATCCAAGTAGTGATCTTAATAAAATCAGCTCTGCATACGCCGAGGTCAGGCTGGCAGAGATTTATTATTCACTGGCAGAATGTAAGTACAGGGCTAACGACAAAGCCGGTGCCGCGGTATTGTTGAATGCGGTGCGTTCCAGAAACTATCCCGCAGGCTCTCCTAGTTTATATAAAACCGATGGCAGCCAATTAACCGACCAGGAAATGCTGGACGAATGGGGTCGCGAATTCCTGTTTGAAGGCCGCCGGCGAACCGACCTGATACGTTGGGGCGTTTTTAACACCGGCACCTGGTGGGATAAGCAGCCCGATGCGGACGCCCATACCAGTATTTTTCCAATTGGTCAGAATGTATTGAATTCTTCTACGCAATTGAAACAAAATCCCGGGTACTAATAATCTGAACCGTTGATGGAAATGATTAATGGATGTATATGATATTCATCATACTTATCCCTTAATCATTTCCATCAACGGTTCAGACATCGGTTCCCACTATCTTTGATTCATGATAGCATACATAAACAACCGCTTCATGGAAGAAGATCAGGCTACAATAGGAGTCAACGATCTTTCTATTCAAAGAGGATACGGCCTTTTTGATTACTTCCGTACAGCCAACCATGTTCCGTTGTTTATTGATGACTATTTAGACAGATTTTTCAACTCCGCCAGGTTATTGCGCCTGGAGCCCCCCCATTCAAAAGAGCAATTAAAAGTTATCATTTATGAATTGATACACCGTAACAATAATGCTGATTCAGGTTTCCGGTTGCTTTTAACGGGTGGCTATTCACCTGACAATTTTGAACCGGCAACGCCTAATTTCATGATCCTTCAGCAGCCGATTTATTTGCCTTCACCGGAAAGATTTCAAAACGGATACAGTTTGATATTGTATGAGTTCATGCGCGATGTACCTTACGCAAAGTCCATCAATTACCTGATGAGCATTTACCTGCTTGACAAGATCAGGCAACATAATGCCGATGATGTATTGTATATTAAAAACAACTGTATTTTGGAACTGCCGCGTTCCAATATTTTTATAATTACAAAAGAAAAGGTTGTGGTTACGCCTTCGCTCAATGTGTTACAGGGCATCACACGAAAGAGGGTGTTGGAAATTGCAGGCAAGGTATATAAAACTGAGGAAAGAGATATCACTGTTGATGAACTCAACAACGCTGCCGAAGTGTTTATAACAAGCACCACTAAGCGCATTCTACCCGTTACAAAGATTAACGGCACGCTTGTGGGGGATGGCACACCTGGTTTGATAACATCTGCGCTTCTTAAGCTTTATGTTGAGATGGAAGAAAGTGTTTTAGAAAAAGTAGTCTTGGACCCCTGATTTTTTAACCACGGAGGAAGAGCCGAGGTAGCACGGAGGTCCACGGAGGAGCTTTCTC
>CAXTDO010000288.1:0-7389 GCA_964242315.1 uncultured Flavihumibacter sp. | reverse complement strand
GTAATGAATTCGGTTCCACTTCCGAATGGAATTACAAAACCGAGTTGCCCTGGGAGTTGTTAGAGTTCGATTCCCATAAGATGCTGAAGGATTGTGTAAGAGACATTCTTCATCTGTATAAGAATGAGCCTGCGCTATACGAGAAGCAATTTTCAATAGATGGCTTTGAATGGCATGATCTTAATCACCGCAATGAAAGCGTTATTATATTCCGGAGAAAGGGAGCCAACCCAAAGGATGACCTGTTGATCATTTTAAATATGACTCCCGTTGTTCGTATGAATTGGAAAGTAGAAGTGCATGGAAAGTCTGAATGGAAGGAGATATTTAACAGTGATAATAAAAAATATTGGGGAACGGGAGATGTATATAATCCGGATGTTAAGGCACTGGTGTTAGATAAAAAAGAGCCGTTTCTTGAGTTGAATGTGCACCTGCCTGCTCTGGGAGCGATTGTATTAAAATAGGAGCAGGATTTACAGGATTAGAAATTATTTACAGAATTTTGCATCGAAATTCTGTAAATAATTTCTAATCCTGTAAATCCTGCTTCAAAATCACATACGCTCAGGAACTTTAATACCAAGCAAACCCATCGCCGATGCAATCACATTAGCAGTCATCTGGGCTATCCGTAGCCGTAAGTCTTTTTTCGAATCACTCTCCGCTTTGAGGATCGAATGAACATCGTAGAAAGCATTAAATTTCTTCGCTACCTCATAAATATAAATTGCCAGAATGGAAGGATTCATTTCTTTACATGCTTCCTCTATACGTTCTGTATACTGCTCCAGCATCAACAGCAATTCCTTCTCCAGCGGCAGTAAGGTTTCCTGTTCAAGCGGCGCTTCCAGGGGACGGGCGGTACGCAAAATTGATTTTATTCTGGCATGCGTATACTGAATAGCTGTAGCGGTAAAACCATGCAGGTCTATTGATTCAGCCGGATTAAAAATCATCTTCTTTTTCGGATCTACACGAAGCAGGTAAAATTTCATAGCCCCGACACCTATCATCTCATGCAGTTCTTTTAGCTCTTCGCTAGTGAAATCCGTTGCCTTCCCGGATTCCTGCGTTTTGATTGCCGCATCGCTTACCATTTCTGCAATGAGGTCGTCAGCATCAACAACGGTACCTTCGCGGCTTTTCATTTTGCCGGTAGTAAGTTCCACCATGCCATAAGACAGGTGGTACATGTTGTCAGCATGCGGCATTCCAAGCTTTTGACAGATCAACTTCAGTACTTTTAAATGATAGTTTTGTTCATCACCTACCACAAAAATGCTATCGTCCATCTTATAGTCCTCATACTTTTTTGTTGCCAGCGCAATATCCTGCGTGATATATACAGCGGTGCGATCCCTTCTTAAAACCAGTTTTTCGTCGAGGCCATCGGCGGTAAGGTCTATCCAAACGCTGCCATCCGCCTTTTTAAAAAATACCTTTTTTTCAAGCCCTTCTTCAATGTATTTTTTACCATCGAGGTAAATGTCACTTTCATAATACATTTTGTCAAAATCACTTCCAATGCGTTTGTATGTTTCATCAAAGCCTGTGTATACCCATCCGTTCATCATTTTCCAAAGTTCACGCACCTGTGTGTTACCATCTTCCCATTGTAACAACAGATCCTGTGTTGCCTTCATAATAGGTGCTTCTTTTTCCGCTTCAGCTTTATTCATTCCTCCTTCTATTAAAGCCTCTGCTTGTTTTTGATAGACTTCGTTGAACTTTACATAGTACTCACCTACAAAGTGATCGCCTTTTGTGTTGGTTGTAAAAGGTGTTGCGCCATTGGCAAATAGTTGCCATGCAATCATACTCTTACAAATATGAATACCCCTGTCGTTTACAATACATGTTTTTGCGGTATCAAAACCGTTGGCCTCAAAAATTTCAGCGATGCTCCAGCCAAGGAAGTTATTGCGCAGGTGCCCGAGGTGCAAAGGTTTATTGGTATTAGGAGAAGAATACTCAATTACAACCTTTTCATTTTTTTTATGCTGTCTGCCAAATTCGACGTTATTAAACTGACTGTTTAATACAGTGAGCCAATGTTCATCAGATATTGCAAGATTTAAGAATCCTTTAATAATATTGTGAGAAACAAACAGGGTAGGGTAGCCTGTAACCAGGGAAGCTCCGAGCTCATTACCAAGGACATCGGGTGATTTCTTTAATTTTTTCACAAGCGAAAAAAGCACCACTGTATAGTCTCCATCAAATTCGGGCTTCGTCTGGCTGACCTGAAAATCTTTTTCAGAAAACGTTTGCTGGTATAATTCAGACAGGCTTTTTAACACAGCCTCTTTTATTAATTGAGAAATAGCCATTAAGTTTTTTTAGAACTGCAAAAGTAACACAAAGGAGGTGATGTAATAATTTACATAATGGATTGTAGATGAGTTATAAGCGTTTTCAGAGAGCTTTAAAAAAAAGCCGCTGAAAATCAGCGGCCTTACATTGGCTTAAGGGTTATATCTAGAGTTGAAATGTTTAAAGAGATAAAGCTACTTAAAAAAACAAACTAAAAAAATACCCACTTCACGGTATTTTCAAAAGGCTTGATTCCATTAATATAAACCTCAGAACTTATATTTACCTTCGCACCCACAAAAATGCCGGTGGCTATGACGAACCTGGTGACTTCCTTTATTGATTTTTTTTATCCTCCTTTTAGAAAGTTTTTAAACCGGCAGACTTTTAGATATATAGTGTGTGGCGGGACAAATACTTTTCTCGACATTCTGATATATTTTGTCAGCTATAACTTCATTCTTCACAAACAGGTTGTTTTTGCAGGACCCATTGCGATCAAACCGCATATCATGGCCTTCTTAATGTCTTTTATAGTAAGTTTTCCTATGGGATTTTATTTAAACAGGCATGTAGTATTTACCGGATCAACTTTAAGGGGTAGTGTTCAGCTATTCCGTTATTTATTGCTGGTAGTTATTTGTATTATTTTAAACTACGTTTTTATCAAGTTATTTGTAGAACATTTTAATATATATCCTACAGTTGCCAAAATTCTTACCACTGTTGTGGTTGTAAGCTTCAGCTATGTAACGCAGCGTTACTTCACCTTTAAAAAATCAGAAAGCGCCGGGACTGTTTTGTAACGATGCATCTGGCATTTTTGTCTGAACTGTGATTTATTTGATTTATTGAAGACTATGAACTGTTTCATAGTCTTCAATAAATCAAATAGATCACAGTTCAGACAATTTCGGCAAACCAATGCGCAGTGTGGGGGAGTTATCTTTTTATATTCATCTGCCATTTTTACACCCTATCTGCAATGGCATAATGATTGCCTACCAAAAGTCATTAAATTCTTAACAACATGGGAAAAATCATAGGAATTGACCTTGGAACAACAAATAGTTGCGTTTCAGTGATGGAAGGTAATGAGCCTGTTGTAATAGCAAATGATGAGGGTCGCCGTACAACCCCTTCAGTAGTTGCATTTCTTAAAAACGGTGAGCGTAAAGTAGGCGACCCTGCAAAACGCCAGGCTATCACTAACCCGCAAAACACCATAACTTCTGTTAAGAGGTTCATGGGTAGAAGATACGATGAGGTGACCGAAGAAATAAGTCACTGGAGTTATAAGGTTGCAAAAGGTGACAATAATACGGTACGTATTGACATAGATGGTAGATTGTATACGCCACAGGAAATTTCTGCCATGATTCTCCAGAAAATGAAGAAGACCGCAGAAGACTATCTTGGCCAGGAAGTTACTGAAGCAGTAATCACTGTTCCCGCATATTTTAATGACGCACAGCGCCAGGCTACAAAGGAAGCCGGTGAAATTGCGGGCCTTAACGTTAGGCGTATCGTTAACGAGCCTACCGCTGCAGCACTCGCTTATGGATTGGATAAGGGGGGTAAAGACCAGAAAATCGCTGTATTCGACCTTGGTGGCGGTACTTTTGATATTTCAATCCTCGAACTGGGAGATGGTGTTTTTGAAGTAAAGTCTACTAACGGTGACACCCATCTTGGTGGTGATGATTTTGATAAAGTTATTATGGACTGGCTGGCGGAAGAATTTAGAAAAGATGAAAATGTTGACCTTCGCAAAGATCCAATGGCGTTACAACGTTTAAAAGAAGCGTCTGAAAAAGCTAAAGTTGAATTATCATCTTCTTCTGAAACAGAAATCAACCTCCCTTACGTTACAGCTATTGACGGGGTACCAAAACACCTGGTTAAAAAGCTTACCCGTGCAAAATTTGAGCAGTTATCTGATACACTGTTTCAACGCTGCCTTAAACCCTGTGAACAGGCCTTTAAAGATGCGGGAATGACCGTATCACAAATCAATGAAGTTATTCTGGTAGGTGGATCTACACGTATTCCTAAAGTACAGGAAATAGTAGAAAAGTTCTTCAACAAAAAACCTAACAGAAGTGTAAACCCGGATGAAGTGGTAGCTATCGGTGCTGCTATACAGGGTGCGGTAATGACAGGTGAAGTGAAAGACGTGTTGCTGTTAGACGTTACTCCACTTAGTTTAGGTATCGAAACAATGGGTGGTGTAATGACCCGGTTGATAGATTCCAACACAACTATCCCTACAAAGAAATCAGAGAGCTTTTCTACGGCTTCCGATAATCAGCCTGGTGTTCAGATTCATGTAATACAGGGTGAACGCCCTATGGCCAGTCAGAACAAGAGCCTGGGTATGTTTAACCTTGACGGAATTCCACCAGCTCCAAGAGGAGTACCTCAGATTGAAGTAATATTTGATATTGACGCCAACGGTATCTTACATGTTACCGCTAAAGACAAAGGCACCGGTAAATCACAGAATATCCGAATCGAAGCGGGTAGTGGTTTAACCAAGGAAGAGATTGAAAAGATGAAGAACGAAGCCAAGGCAAATGAAGCATCTGATAAAGAAGCCAAAGAAAAGGTGGAGAAGATCAACCAGGCAGATAGTCTGATCTTCCAGACCGAAAAGCAGTTAAAAGAATACGGTGATAAGATTCCCGGAGATAAAAAAGCTCCGATAGAATCAGCCCTAACCAAATTAAAGGAAGCGCATAAATCGCAAAATATTCCAGCTATAGACGGTGCAGTTACCGAAATGAATACTGCATGGGCTGCAGCCAGCGAAGATATGTACAAAGCCACCCAGGGCGGCGCTCAGCCGGGTGATGCAGGTGCTAATCCTTTTGGTAACGGTAACGGCCAGGGTCCTCAGCAATCGGCTGAAGGCGCTGCTGATACAGTAACTGATGCAGAATTTGAAGAAGTGAAATAAAGTTTTGATTATATATTTTGAAAGCCCCGGTTTAATGCCGGGGCTTTTTTTGTTTGGTGAGATGGTGAATTTAAACCTATAAGGTTGAGGTTGCAGTTCAGTCTTTATGCAATTTAAACCTTATAGGTTAGTCGAGCGGTTAGTCGAGGCTGCAACGGGCAAACCTATAAGGTTTAAATTGCATAAGGACCGAACCGCAACCTCAACCTTATAGGTTTGGATTTACGTTCTCTATTTCAATTCCAAAGCAACCACCGCTTGCGCCGGAAGCTCCACGCTAAGTCCATTACCCTGCTTTTTAGCGCCGTTGAACTTTTCAATGTGAATTTTATTCGGGTTATCGAATGTATTAACGTCCGTTAGTTTTGCTGAAGTAACTATCTGGCCAGTCACCGCTTTCCAGGGGAAAGCATTTAATGAAGTATTTATAGTGATCTTTTTTGAAGGATCAAGATTCACCAGCGTAATATGTACTGCCCCTGTTGAATCGCGTGAGGCAGTCAGATTCACTGCCGGTATGGTCTGGCCATCAACGGTATAATCAGGGCTGGTAAATTTTACAGTAAGTAATTTGGCATCCTGGTGAACTTTGTACAGGTCAAATACGTGGTAGGTAGGAGTAAGGAGCATCTTATCTTCATCGGTAAGCACCAGTGCCTGTAAAACATTTACGGTTTGTGCAAGCTCTGCCATTCTAACGCGATCGCAATGGTTGTTAAAAATGTTGAGAGAAGATGCTGCCACCAATGCATCGCGCATACTATTTTGCTGGTATAAGAAGCCGGGATTTGTACCCGGTTCAACATCCGTCCAGATGCCCCATTCGTCTACCACAAGCGATACTTTTTTTGATGGGTCATATTTATCCATGACAGCGCTATGCTTATTGATCAGCTCTTCTATCTTTAAGCAGTTTTTCATGGTGGCGAAATATTCTTTCTCATCAAACTTTGTAGCCGAGCCTTTTACGCGCCAGTTGCCTGTAGGTAGGGTATAATAATGCATGGATATGCCCCACATGTCGCCGGTACGGATATTTTTCATGCATACTTCTGTCCAGTTATAGTCTTCGGCATTGGCGCCGCTGCCAATCTTTTTCAAAGGAGCGCCCGGATAATTCCTGGCGTAGGTAGCATAGCGTTTATATTGGTCGGCATAAAATTCCGGCGTCATATTCCCGCCACAGCCCCAGCTTTCATTACCAACGCCCCAGAAGCTTACCTTCCATGGTGCAGTTCGTCCGTTTTGTTTTCTTAACGTAGCCATAGGGCTCACACCATCGAAGTTCAGGTATTCAACCCATTTCGCCATTTCTTCTACCGTGCCGCTGCCTACATTGCCGGCGATGTAGGGTTCACAATTCATCAGGCTGCAAAGTTCCAGAAATTCGTGGGTGCCGAAGCTGTTGTCTTCGGTAACGCCTCCCCAGTTGGTATTTACCATTTTTGGCCGCTGGTTTCTGGGCCCTATGCCATCCCGCCAGTGATATTCATCGGCAAAGCATCCACCAGGCCATCTCAGGTTTGGTATTTTAATTTTTTTGAGTGCTTCCACGATATCAAGGCGGATGCGATCTTTCTTTGGCACTTTAGAATTTTCATCGACCCAAAATCCATCATAAATGCATCTTCCCAGGTGTTCGCTGAAATGGCCGTAAATATGGCGGCTGATACTAGCTTTGGAACTGGTATCTATGGCTAAGTCCATAGTTTGTGCAAAAGACCGGAGACTACTTACCGCAAGTATAATTGTTAAAATGTTTTTCATGCTGCTTATATGTAAAGGTTGTATACAGAACTTATGACTGATGCTTTTTAGAATCACGGAGGCAGTAAGGCAGGGAGAGACACGGTGTTTATTGGCGCGTTATGATTAATACTCCTTGTCTCTTCCTGCGATACTGCCTCCCTGGTTCGATCAACGGAATGAAGCAAACTACTTCATCTGAACCAACGCAGGATCATGGAATTTACTATGTAACTGCTGTAACTTTTCAACCGGCATTTTAATTACTTTTCTGTCATAGGTCATCAAGCCGTTTACTTCTCCTTCTACGTCCGTGGTTTGTGTGTAAACTGCTGCCGATAAACCTTTTTTGATCATGTCTGGGATAG
>CAXTDO010000287.1:0-7394 GCA_964242315.1 uncultured Flavihumibacter sp. | reverse complement strand
TGAAGCGTTTCATTGGTTTAAGCATCGTTATTTCAAGTACTGACAAGTTGAGAACAGGCAGCAATTATTAAGTAAAATGACTGATGGAGACTACCAGCAGAAAATAAAAGTTAAAAAAGATAGAAAATAGTGTAGATATAAAGACAAAAAGAATTTATAAAAGCTGTGTAATCAATAAATTAAATATACATTATATATTTTTATCATATTGTTTGAGAATTACTTTTTCCAACACCTTTTAGAAGGTAAGAGTGGTTATTTCCGCAATCCTCTTTTCAAACTCATCTTTATTTATGATGGTTTTACTTCTTATTTTCGTCTTTTTGGAATAGATGGTATTAATTGAATAATCAAGGATTTCAGCGATTTTCTCATTTTCTGTTATGCCCAACCTGATGAGCGCAAATATTCTCAACTCCGCGTTTAACAGTTGATCTTCTTTAAGCATTATTTTATCTTCTTCTTTAAATAGGGTATTAAACTGAGTTACGAAATTTGGGAAAAGCCTTAGAAAAACTTTGTCAAAGTTCTTCAAAAGCTCATTCTTTTCTTTTTTAGGATCAACACTTTTAAGAATAAATTTAATTTCTTCCCACTTTCGTTCCATTAATTTCTTGTCTATTGACGTAATCAGCTTTTCAATTCTCCTTAGAAATTCTGTGTCTAAATTGAAATAATACCCTATATACTCTTCCTTTATTTTATTTGCCTCCAGCAATTGATGGTTAATCTGCTGTAATTGGGTGTTATATTTTTCTTTTAATGCATTCGCTTCAAGCAGTTGGCTGTTTGTTTCGGTAAGTTGCCGGTTAAATTCTTCTTTTAACTCATTGGCTTCTATTAATTCCTGGTTTATTTGCTGTTGTTTTATGTTTGCTTCAAACAAGCCGGCCCGTGCCACTTTCAATTTTCTTACCTGTTTAAAAATAATCACACCAAATCCGGCCAACAGGAACACAAGAAAGGAAAGTGCCATCAAAAAAAACTGTAGTTTTTCTTTTTGATTTTTAATTGTAGTGATCATTCCCCCTTCTATCAAAGGCAGAATAGCTCCTACCTGCGCCTTTCGAAGTCGGGCATTATAAAATTCCGCATCTGCATTAGCTTTTTCAATGTATTGTACTGCTTCTTCTATTTTTCCTTCTTTATATATAATTCCTGCAAGCGTTTGCAAGGCAAGCGTTTCTTTGGTCGAGGATTTTATATCGGCAATAGAAGCTTTTATCAAAAACGGCTTTGCATCATGCTCACGCAACTGGCTTAGATACACTCCACCTATGGTAGATGTTACCAAAGCTACCTGATGATAAGATAAGTCGTTCCTATTCATTAACAGGTACATATTTGATAAAGCACTGTGAGCATCACCCTTTTTCAGAAATTTCAACGCAGAATAGTACAAATGATTAAAAGAGTTTGGTACAAAAAAGGCCAGGGCAGAGTCTAAATATAAATTCGCTTTATTGTTATAAAAGGGAGTAGAATGGCTATCGTCATTAAAATCAGCAAGGTTAAAATATGCTCGCGCCATCAATGTATAGTATTCAGCCTTTACACTGTCGGCTACATTTTTGATTGAGATTACCTCTAAGGAGTCGAATGTTTCTTTAAACATTCCACCTGAAAGCAAAATAAAAACAGCTTTTAATTTAAAGTCAGTGAGTAAGGAAAGGTTATTTTCATGTTCCGCGAGCTTTTCCAACTTTTTAGCATAGCTCCAGGCAGAATCATAGTTATAATACTTGTATTCCTCATATAATTTAAGTTGAATTTCGTACTGCCTGTCTAAATCACTGCCTAGTATTTCTTCTGATAAGCTTTTTAATTTTGAAATTTCCTTCAGTTTGTCGTTATCGTAAACATCTGCCTGTCTGATTGCTTCATTTAATTTATTAATAAGACTATCGTCTGTGTACGCTGAAGCCATTGAAACAAAATGAAACATAAGGAAAAGACAGGCAAATACTGGTTTCATTGGTTTACTGGTTGTTTCTTCATAAAAAAGCCTAAAAAAGCCGATAATTTCCTTGTTTGTTAATCTGGCAATTTACGCTATTAAATTGTACCCGAGCAACAACAAAAACCACTAACCATCCAATACTATTTCAAACATGTAAGGGATTGCGGGTAGTTGAAACAGGGAGAAATTGTGCAACGGGAAATTCAGTTTATGACCCTGATTAAATAATGAACTTTACAAGTATCAATTTGTACTTTCTAAAATGATACTCAGATTGTTTAAAATAGAAGATATGTATAAAAAAATGTTTCTCTTTTGGGTTAGTATAATTATGATTTCGGCTGCTTCTAAAGCTAAAGACATTACGATCACTCGCGTTGAGCCGGCAAACTGGTGGACAGGCATGAAAAAAACGGAGTTGCAGATACTGGTATATGGCCCTGATATCGGTGGGTTAAAATTAGTTATCAATTATCCCGGAGTGACATTAAAAAAACTGGTAATAGCCGAAAATCCTAATTATGTATTTGTATATGTAAACATTGCCAAAGGAACAAAAGCCGGCATGGTTCCTCTGCATTTTAGTAATGGGCAGAACAGGTTTACTTATAATTATCCCATCAAAGATCGCAGTGATAAACGTGGCGCGCTTGGTTTTAATGCGTCTGATGTATTATACCTGATCACGCCTGACCGGTTTGCCAACAGCAAACCTGAGAACGATAACCTGGAAGACGTTATGATTAACCGCGAAAACCCTAATGCACGTCACGGAGGTGACCTGGAAGGTGTAGCAAAGCACCTTGACTATATGAAAGATCTTGGCATTACTACTGTGTGGCTTAATCCGATTCAGGAAAACAACATGCGGGGAGGATCTTACCATGGTTATGCTATAACCGATTTTTATAAAGTAGACCCTCGTTTTGGCAGCAATGAAGAATTTCGTGCTTTAACAAAAGCAGTCCACGACAAGGGAATGAAAATGGTGATGGACATGGTATTGAACCATTGCGGCAGCTCGCATTGGTGGATGAATGATCTGCCATATAAAGACTGGATAAATAACAAGGGCATTTTTATGCAGACTAACCATGCTACCGTATCGGTAATGGATGTACATGCTTCGCCAACAGAAAGAAATACTTTTTTGAATGGATGGTTTACTCGCGGTATGCCCGATTTAAACCAAACTAATCCTCACCTGGCCACCTATCTCATACAAAACACTATCTGGTGGATTGAATATGCACGTATTGATGGTATCAGGCAGGATACTTATTCTTACATGGATTTTGATTTTCTGGCCCGCTGGAATAAAGAAGTTTATGATGAATACCCGAATTTTAATATTGTAGGTGAAACCTGGTATAATAAAAGCACATCGTCGGCCTGGTGGCAAAAAAATTCGATCCTGAGCAAAAAGAATTCCTTACTAAAAACAGCAATGGATTTTTCGCTGACGTTTATGTCGCAAACAGCATTCGACAGTAAAACAGACAATGGTTATCTGAACAATATTTTTGAAGATATCGCTCAGGATTTTATATACCCCGATCCTTACAATATTCTCATTTTTTTAGATAATCATGATTTGAGTCGATTTAATCGAAAAGATGAAACCGATTTAAAACATTACAAACAAGGGCTTGCATTTTTGCTAACCATGCGTGGCATTCCCCAACTTTATTACGGTACCGAAGTATTAATGACCGGCACTAAAGAGGAAGGCGACGGACGCTTACGAAAAGATTTTCCCGGCGGATGGCCTGGTGATACAACCGATCAATTTACCAAAAGCGGACGTACGGAAATGCAAAATGAAGCATGGGATTATATGCAGAAACTATTGCAATGGCGGAAAACCAGTGAGGCCATAATCAAAGGAAAAATGATACATTATGCACCAAAAGACGGCATTTATATTTATGGGCGAATAAAGGATAATCATACAGTTATGGTAATACTTAACAGCGCCATCAAAGATCAAACGGTAAAAATGGATCGCTTTACAGACGTAACAGGAAAATACTCCAGGGGAAAAGATGTAATTACGTCCCAAACATTCGCTCTTGACAGTACCATCACCATACCAGCAAAGGGTGAATACATATTAGAGCTGAGCAATTGATACCAGTGTCGTGTCACATGGAAAATAACCATCAGCCGTTCAAACAACCGTAGTCACTGCAGGAACGTCAGGGTAATCGTTTACTTTACTAATACAAATGCATTTTGATTATTTCCCACCCATTTGTATTTGTAAATCGTACTTTGTTGTTGTCCGTCCGTTGCTTTGTCATTATGTGATATATAAAATAACCCATTGCCCAAAGGGCACAAGCCGGTAGCTCCCCACTGAAAAAGCCAGCCTCTTATACCTGATTTGGTATCCTGAAGGCCAGCCGCCAGCAAAGAAAGTGTTTTGACTTTTATATTCTGATTATCAGATGTTATGTAATTTTCGACAGGCTTTTTTTTGACATCAATTACAAACAGATCGTAATTGGGAAACCCGGCTTTTGAACCGCAGTATACCGCAGCAAACAAATTACCCGTATATTGATCGTAAGCCAGATTCTGGATGCCATAACGGGTATTCCCTGTTTTCACGAAATATTTTTCCAATGGCTTTTCCGGTCCTGAATGATGCAGTTTATCCTGTGATAGTTTTTGGGCATACTTTTCCCAATCACTAACATCGTATTTTAAAATAACCTGGTTGTCATTATCATTTCTTGCAGTGTCTCCGTAAACACCGTATGCCACGTAAAGAAACTTTTTAGCAGTGTTTGAGCTTCCAATTGACGGAGCAAATGCAACTCCGTCTATTCCTGAACAGGCAAACCGATGCGGCTTTTCTTCATTACCGTCTTTTACCTTTGCTGTATAATCATTTACTGCCTCTTTTATATAAACCGTACGTAACAAATCTTCTTTTTCTGCATCCATGTTTGGGCGTACAATACGTGATCCTTCGAATATGGCAATATAAAATCCGTTTTCATTGCCGGTTTGAATTCCCAATTCTTTTTTTATGCCCTTACCTATTGCATCGTTCTTATATTCCAGTGAACCGTATATCTTTCCGTTATCAGTAATATCCAAATCACCAAGATGTCCGACAAAACCGGTTACGCTACCTATTAATTTGCCCGCGAGATCTAATTTGATCAACTTATCGGTAAAAGAAAAATAAACATATCCGTTTGCTTTATCCACCGCAACGCCCTGCACATGTAAGCCGCCCTGTTTACCTGAATAGATAGAATCGGGTAGGTTTATAGTTTGAGCTTGAGATCGCTGTGTTAGTGTTGTAATAACAATGAGGTAGATGACGAAATTTTTCACCCTTTTTGTGGTTAAGTTAAAATGAGTAAAGATAACCGTTCCCAAAGAAAATAGATCTTACAGCTCAAGCTGATTGGTGAGAGGACAGTTACTGAGGCGCATGCACAGCGTCTGACGGCGCCTTCCAGATTCGAATTAATTCGAAAATAATCAATGCATGAAGTAATTAATTTCGAATTACAAACCGATAAAACTTAACTCTATGACATTCATATACAACCCTTCTTTAATCGAGTCAGGACTTACTTACGCCGCTTACAAGCAACACATCAACGATACACTGGCCCAGCCGCCTGTTGATGACGAAGCGGCAAAACTTCGCCCACGCATGCTGGAGAACATAGCATTCATGAATGTTTATGACCAGACCTATGTCGTGTCAGACAATTTGAGAGATACCATCGAAAACGCCCCCGATTCAATCTGGCTGGTCATCGCCAAAGGCTGGTGCACCGATGCTGCTTTTAGTGTGCCTATGATGGCTGCTATTGAATGGGCATTGCCGAAAAAAATACAACTCCGGATTTTCCTCCGCGACGATAACCTGGAACTCATCGATGCCAATCTTACTAACGGAGGCCGTTCCATTCCCAAACTGATTGTACTGGACAAGGATTTGGAAGAAATGGCTTCCTGGGGACCATGTCCTGCGGACCTAATTACCCAGGTGACAGCCTGGAAAGAAGAAGGATTAACCATGAAACAGATCATCCCGAAAATGCATGCCTGGCATGATGCAAATGCTGCCCGGTGTCTCCAAGAAGAACTGGAAATGATGCTTGCTGCGCTCCCGGTGTTAAGTTAACGTGTGAATTTACGCATTCACTGGCCTTCAGCTATCAGGAAGGAAGTTTATCATGTTTGAGCTGCTGGTAGCTGATAGCAATTACCTCTAAGTTTAATCATAAGGGCCTGCATCATCCTTATCGTATTTATCGGAAACCGTTGTTAACGGGGCAGACCCTATTGCTTCATTGACTTCAACAGGATTTATAACAGACAATTTCAATGTAACAACAATGCCGGACGGACTGTTAGAGCATAGACAATATTGCCACCCAGCTTTGAAAGGAAGTCCCGAATTATTTTGTGCCCGAAGCCTGATGCTGAAAAATGCTGCACACCATCGGAAAATTGAAAGTAATTATTTATTGCGACGATGTCTTCACCCGGTTTCATTTGAAAACAGCACAATGGCTTCCTCATTAAAGGCTTGAGTATAAAGCGAGGGCAGGCCACTAACCTGTATCGGCAGCTTTTGATCCGCCTCTTTTAAAAGCTGCGCTTTTGTTGAACCTAACTGAATAAAAACACGGTTGTTGAGCTTGAAAGTATGTTTTGACTGAAGCGAATCACTTTGGATGCTGGTAGTGAATTCTTTCCCCTTGTAATAACAGATTCTGATTTTCTGTTGCAGGTCCATATAAAAAATATATCCTTCGTTTTCAGTTATTGCGTACGATTTCAACAGTTCTTTGCCTGAATCCGAATAGTATTGACAAAGAAAAAAAAGATTGCTACAACCGGCGGACTTGGCTTGCAGAATGTACGCCGGCGGCTCGATCTGTTGTATAAAGAAAATTACCAGCTTGATGTGCAGCAGGAAGAAGAAGTATTTATCCTAAGCCTGCTGTTGCGGTTATCTGTGGTACAGGAAGCGGATACTAAAACCTTTTTCAATATTCAAACAATCGGTGAGAAGTATGATTTGGAAATGCCTGATCGTAAATGATGAACCACCTGCGATGAAAATTGTTGAAACCTATATAGGTTTAACTGAAGGCTTGCAGCTTGCGGGCTCATATCGCAATGCATTTGAAGCCATCAAGCTTTTAAAAACATAAGCCATCGACCTGCTTTTTCTTGATATACAGATGCCAAAGCTTTTAGGCACGAGCTTTTTAAAAACATTGTCGCACCCACCCCTGACCCGTCCTAAAATAACTATACACTAAAAAGCAGTGTATTATGTTACAGAAGGAATCAGAAAGTAGAGTTAGCGACGACGGCAGGAAGACTCATTTCAGCAAGCAGACCATTCAGGAAGTTGTTCGTGCCATAGAACGGGGAGCGAAAAGGAGAG
>CAXTDO010000286.1:378-7396 GCA_964242315.1 uncultured Flavihumibacter sp. | reverse complement strand
CGTTATTTTGTTTGGCTGTATACTGAATATAAGAACTCAACCTTTCTGTATTAAATATTCCTGTCAAAATGGAATTTACCGTTATACCATCGCCTGCAACTTTTTTAGACAATGTCTTCATCCAGCTTACCGATGCTACTCTCATTGTACTGCTTGCTGTTAGATGGTCTATAGGCTCTTTAACGGAACTTCCGGAAACATTTATAATTCTTCCATAACTTTTTTCACGCATGTGCGGGATAGCTGACTGAGTAACGTAAACTGTATTTTGAAATAAAAGCTCAAATGCATTGAAGTAATCATCTGTAGTTTGAGAAAGCACATCACCGGGCTTAGGACCATTTGTATTGTTCACCAGTATGTCCACTGAATTGTGTTTGAAGTATTCGCGGAAAGAAACACATAGTTATTGAACCAATACCACTAGATTTTTTATAAACGTTGTTATAAATAATATCTGTCAGTTCAACAACTTCTTGCTTCGACAAAATCTTATGCTCAATTAAACTGTCATAAATGACTTCTCCGTTTTTGATAGGATAGCTTTTATCATGATATCGAAAAGAGGCCAAGATTACTTTATAACTCTTGTTGAAGGGATAGCGTCTTAATCGTTGAGTAATTGTATATCTTGATTTATATACGCAATTGTCGTCCGTGCCTTTCACTTCCTTAATTTGAAATTGATTAGATTTATGTTGGCCCGAAACCTCAAAGGTTGATAGAAACAAAATGATAGTATGAATTAATAACTGTCTCATAGGGGTGCCGCTAACGTCAGTCTGTGAAAAAACTACTGCTGCCAAACAAATATACACACAATGTTAATAAGCCAAAAGGCGTATGATTTTTGCCATTAAACAGCATGCAATTCATCCAAGGAAACAACCGTTATCAGACGTTCTTTATCACGTTGGAAGAACAGATTAGTGCTGATAATGCAGTAAGGCTTATAGATGCATTTGTTGACAAGCTTGATTTGAAAAAATTAGGTTTCATTAATACGGTTCATAAGAGTGAGGGGCGTCCTGCATATGCACCGGCGGTGCTTTTAAAACTTTACTTGTACGGTTATCTTAATAAAATACGAAGCAGTCGCAAGTTGGAAAAGGAATGTTTGCGCAATATTGAATTGCAATGGCTGCTTCAAAGCCTTCAACCAAATTACCATACTATTGCCGACTTCCGTAAAGTGCATGTTGTGCCTTTGCAAACTATGTTCCGGCTGTATGTTCAGTTTCCCAGTAATGCGGACTTGCTGGGCAAGACAACCATTGGTATAGATGGAAGCAAGTTCAAAGCGGTAAATAGCCGTAAGAACAATTACAATCAGAAGAAGATAGAAAGCACAAGCAATTTATAGAAGATAAGACTAATAAATATTTACACGATCTTGATGAGCTGGACAAACAGGAAAACACTACAGCAGCTGATGAGTTGCAGATAAGAAAATAAAAGATCATCCAGGGTCTTGTCAAATTAAAAGAACGTGCGATCAAATACGAAAAATGCTTCAGCAACGGTTGGATAATACAACAGACAAACAAGTTAGCACCACTGATACAGACAGCCGTAGTATTCTAACTATAAAGAATACTGTCGAAGTAGCTTATAATACACAGAATGTAGTGGATGATAAGCAGAACTTAATCATACATACTCAAGCTATCAATACCAGTGACGTCAGGGCACTGCATGATGCAGCCATACAAGCCAAAGAAAATCTACAACTACAAAAGGAAGACTCCCTGGTGGTACTTGCAGACAAAGGATACCATAGTGGAGTACAACTACAGCAATGCCAGGATGATAACATGATAACACATGTAGCATATAAGGAACAACCTTCGGTTAAACATATTGCCAATGAGTTTTTATCTGAAAGCTTCGGCTATGACAAAGCTACAGATACTTATAAATGTCCTGCAGGAGCGCAACTAACATCAACGGGTACCTGGAACAGTAAAAAGGATGATGTAGGTGAAATAATTTACCAGTTTAAAACCTACCGTACCAACGCATGCAAAACATGTCTGTTAACAAATCAATGTACGGTGCTTCCTAAACGCATCATACAGCGCAGTGAATTCCAGGATGTGGTAGATGTAAATGACAATAACATCAAACAACACCCGCATTATTATAAACGAAGGCAGGCTATCTGCGAACATCCATTCGGAACGATCAAACGTCAATGGGGTTACACATATACTTTACTTAAAAAATTGCAAAAAGTAAATGGAGAAATGAATCTCATTATGTTCTGCTACAACTTTATGCGTACCAAAAACATCCTGGGATTTGAAAAAATGATGAAAGCCATTTATAATTGGTCACCGGATTACAATAAAGTAGCCGGCTTTATAAAAACAAAGCTTATGCTAAGCGTTTACAACCCAAATGAGCAACGTGGCTTTAGAACATTATATACGATGTTATTTACGCGAGTCGCCTAAATCAACTCCTATTACGTTTAACCATGCCTCAAAAAGTCGATTTTTGAGTTTTTAGAGTTTTCTCACAGACTGACGTTAGCGGCTTACTGCAAAGCTGGCATTTATAAACGTCCGACCATAGCCAGAGCCTTTTACAAATTTACGGTTGAAGATAAATTCAAAAGCTGAGTTATGAAGTCCAGCCGGTACCTAAGTTTATTAAACAAAAGCTGAAAATATATTTGTCGCCCCGCCATATTAAGGGGTGGCAGCCGTCATGCAGTGAGTTTTCTAAAAGATGGTAAAGAGCAGACGTTTTATATTGAAGCCAATCCCCAATTCAAATCCATTAATATCTATGATGAACATTCAAAGAAAATAGGTGTAGCATCAGCACTTGGTAATAAAACTACGGAAACTCCTCAACTTGCGAAAAAAAATGATATGCAGCAGGAATTGAAAGTTGAAAAGAAAAAAGGCTTATCCATTTAATGATTAAATGAAGTGATTATGGATTTAAAACCTCTATCGGATTTCTTTTTCGCCATTGAAAAGGCTCCTCGTATCAGTATAACGCATATTGGCATGTATGCAGCTTTACTACAGTACTGGAGTGAGCATGATTTTGAAAATCCTATTCAGGTATTTAGTTGTGAAATAATGAAAATTGCAAAAATATCTGCAAGCACAACTTATCATAAAAACATAAAAGATTTAAATAGTTACGGATACATTAGGTATGAAGCTTCTTATAAACGAAATAAGGGAAGTAAATCTTCGTCTTAACTAAATAACGTAATAAGGCAGTGTGATTGAAAACAAGTGAGCATGAGTAACGTTACAACACCTATGTTGTTCCCATATGAGCCAGATGAGTTCTGGGACCATATACGGACAATAATAAGAGAAGAAATTGCTAAAAGCCCGAAAGAAAAACCAGCAGTTGCTATTTATGAAACGAAGGGAGTAACTTATAAGCCTTTGCTAAAGATTACAGAGGTTTGTACTTATTTTCAAGTATCCAGGCCTACTATATACGATTGGATAAAGCATGGAAAGCTTAAACCTTATAGAATTCGAAGGAGCGTTTATTTCGTTTGGAATGACATCCAACAGTTATTATCCGTATAAATATAAAAGCAGTTTTCTTACCGCTTTTTTTGTGACTGTGATCCTTGAAAGTGAATAAGAGCGTAAATTTGTAAGGATATGTTGTTCTTTGTAAAGCAAGATGAGGAAACAGGTTATTAAGGAAGGCAGTTCGACTAAAAATTCGACTAAAAATAAAAAGTCGCTGATTTACAACGACTTACTTCATACTTCTGCGGACCGGACGAGTCCTGAACCTAATTCACAATCAATTAATTATCAGGATATTATTAACAATTCAATTTTACTACTCCATGAATTACTCACGAACCTTTCATATCTTCAAGTAATGCAAATCTTAAAGTAAAAGTACTAAATAATGCCTTGAATAAGCCCTTTGAAGGAAGCATATATTTTGTATCCACACTTGTGGTACATTGTTCTTTGGATGTCAGGGCCTGGTGTTCGTGTACGGCGTCATACCATTGCTCTACTTCAAAATAGTCGTACTGAGGTAAGTGATATTTCAGAAATTAAAAATGGGTGCGTTGAATGGTCCAGTTGTTATCGCTGATCATGATCTCCCCTTTGATGGTCGCAACCTTTAATACAAATTCCCTGCTTTTTGAACAGATAAAATCCTAAGTTGCAACTGCCATGCTGATCGATTAATATAACCTATGTAATTTCTATATAAAATATCTGAAACGCCCTCCGTTTTCCGCTTTATCGTTATCTTAATTCATCTAAATGCGCTCCTACATCGTTACTTTTTGCATCATTTGCATAACCTTTAGCAAGTCTTAAAAGAGCTCCAGCCGTTATCAGCAATTTCGTTAAGATTTGACTTGTCATTATCTTAAAATATGCTGACAAGTTTCTTTCTTGTAACCCACTTTTATAAGATTATCTTAACTAAACACCTCGGCCATTATATATTTCAGTTTCAATATATGAAAGAATTGCTTCACTGTTTAGTGTATCTATTATTTCACAAATCTTATTGAGAGGAAGAGTTATTGCTTGGAAACAGGCTTATGTTGAGCTACGAGTATAAGGAAGAAAATTTTGAAGCTATTCTTTTTCTTACTATGACAATCATCTTTCTTGAATCATTTTTCCATTTATGAGATGGCTTTTACTATATTTTTACAAACCCGCCTTTCAAATTTATTTAACCGCATATTACCCAAAATATACTTGTTCAAATATTTAGAGGTCGTACGGTACATCAGTTCCTTTTTGTTTGCTAGCTATACAAATAATAATCTACCCGATCTCCCTACCATCTGGCAGAGAGGTCGGGAAGTAACTGCCCGTTATATTACTCCTTCCATAACATTACACGCTCTTCAGCATTGAGTTGTATGTAGCGGTATTTCTCACACTGAGATTATTAAAAGGTAGCAGGAATGATGAGCTTTTCAAGTGCTTATACTTTTTAGTTACAGTTGGAATGAAACAATAAACTCTTTCTTAATGTAATTTTTTGAAACAGCTGCTGATATAACCTCTTTCAACTGTGATGTTAACTCTTGCACTTGTTCGAATAATTCCCCGGTATCTTGATTTGTTATGAGAGAGAAAAAATCAGGTTTGTTATCTTTAAACGGGGTATTCTGATGTTGATCGTCTTCTAAGTCAGTTTCATTTAAAATATGATCCACATTTAATTTTCTTTTATTGGAAAGAGTTTTTCTTAATTTGGGTAAGTAAAGTTTTATCTTATTTATTAGATAATAACATATCAGTAATGCGACAACAGCAAAGGAGTAGTCAATCCAGGAAGTATTAGTAAACATAATATGGATTTGGTTTTACAACTATCACTGATGTTTGAGCCAGTGATCTTTACAATGCAAATGTGCTAAAATTAGATACCTAAAAACAGTTAAACAGGTAGGACTACCTTCCTACATGTGTTGAGAATAAATAAAATATAACTTTAAAACTGTTTAGTTTTGAAAATGTCAAAGAATGCACTTATAACCAACCAATTTACTATTCAGATAAGGCATAACTATTTTTACTATCTGCTATTTAAAATTTAAATTGATTCCAATATTATCGGCTGTTAAACCGGTAGTCTGTTTGTAGCGACCATATCTCAGTTCGAACGTATTAAAAAACGGAATATTTAATACACCATTTCTTGGAGTAATTTTTAAGTTGACTCCTACGAATTGTGAACTAAACGCTGACAATTCATAATTGCTGGTATAATATTGTTCACTTACAGAATGCTGTTTGTAAGGTGCAAAGTAATCTGCGGCCGTTTGCACGTAATATCTGTAGAAAGGACTTACAGATAAAAATGGAGAGATTTTGTACGGAACCTCAAGGCTTACCGTATTGGAATGAATTCCCCATGAATCGCTATAGTAGCGGTAATAGCTTCGAAAAATAACTTTATCTCCCAGGAAATAGTTTAGTCGTAAGCCAAGAGGTAACTTCAATCTCGTTCCCGGCAGGTTTTCTATTTTCGCAGATTCTGTATTTACAAAATATACACGATGAAAAGGAAGGCTTAAAAAGCCATTTTGAGCTACAGCATCTGTGATTAGTGCTACCTGCATGTTTTTATTAATAACCTGAGATAATGTAAGAGAACCTGCAAATGTATTTCTGGATGAGCGTGGGATACTTGTTGCAGATGATCCTCCCCTCGAAGTGATGCTGTTACCACTTGCCCTGGTGTAACTGGTAATAGTGCTGCTTTGGGTAGAGACAGGAACCAGTTCTGACGGCTCAAGCATAGTCACTTTATCAAAAAACGCCTGGCCTTTAAAGTTGATTTCGGTATTCTTATTTTTGGAAATCTTGCCGACTAAAAAATTAGCACTGAAAGAATGATAATTATACTCACTTGACAATGAGGCACCGAAACCAATATTATACCCATTGTTCTTTTCAACCTGCCAATTTACAGATGGATAAATTCTCGTTCCATACGTGCTAGAAGCCCCACTTTTAGAGATATATGCCTGTGATGCGGCTGTATGATGATCTACGCCTAATTCCAGGTTCCAGGAATATTTGTTGTTTGATGCATTCCATTTCACAAACTTTAAGTCAATAACATTTGATACATCACTCAATTTCTGAGTTCCTATGCCGCCGGTTACCGCAGAATGATTACCATCCTGATTGTAGTAACCGGACACAAGGTTCACTTCTTCCAATGTTAATTTCTTCTTACTATAGGATGCAGTATCTACAGGATTTTGAGAAAAGGCAGACAGCATCATTAGATACATACCTACTACTGCAAGACAGATTTTTTTCATGAATTAGCTTTAAGATAAATTATTAGTTGCAGCCACATCCTCCGCCAACTTTGCCTCCGTTTGCACCGCTTGTTCCTTCACTGTAACTTTGGAAATTACTTTCCGGCTTTTCCGCCCGCCTTGCGGCCAATTGCATTTCCGAATCATTTATTTTGCCTTTCTGATATGGCTTAACAGTAGCACAACCAGTCGTTACGGTTATAATTA
>CAXTDO010000286.1:0-368 GCA_964242315.1 uncultured Flavihumibacter sp. | reverse complement strand
CAATTAATATTTTTGGACGTATAAATGTTATTGTAATCATCAATAATCACGCATTCAACCCGTTTTAGCTGATTGATAAGGTCAAGGCCGGTTTTGATTCCCATTATCATTACAGGTGTAGCCAATGCGTCGCATATTTCAGCATTTGGTGACAAAATTGTAACGCTTTTGATTCCGCTCACCGGAAAGCCTGTTCTTGGATCAATAGTATGAGAATATTTTTTACCTTTTATCACAACAAACTTCTCGTAGTTACCCGAGGTTGCTACGGCCATATCACTAATGTTCATGTAAGAAAAGGGCTCCCCTTTATGATCAGGATGTACAATGCCAATAGTCCATGGCTTTCCATTAGGCTGCATTCCCCA
>CAXTDO010000285.1:0-7419 GCA_964242315.1 uncultured Flavihumibacter sp. | reverse complement strand
CTGACCACCCTGGGAACCAGCGGAAGCAATATCCGCGACTCCGTAATGAGCTTTATTGGTACACTGGGTTTGCGTGATCTTTTCAGTCCTGGTAGCGTATGGGAAAGAGCAAGGCGCATCTTCACAGAACCTATTGGCCGTATCATCAGCTTTGTAAGAGGGCTGTTTAATGTTATCAAACAATTTATATGGGATGCTGTATTGCGGCCGTTGGCAGCCCTTGCAGCCAATGCAAGAGGATATGATCTGGTAAAAGCCATCCTCGGACGCGATCCCATCAGCGGAGACCCATTTCCACGAACCCCTGAAACGCTTATCGGCGGCTTCATGAAACTTATTGGCCAGGAAGAGATCTGGGAAAACATCAAACGGGGCAACGCGGTTGCCAGGGCCTTTGCCTGGTTCCAGGGTGCCTTGTCTGAGTTAATGGGTTTCGTTACCAGGATACCCACTTTGTTTGTTACAACGCTTCGTTCAACAGAACTACCCGATTTCCTTATTATTACGAATGCGATAAGCAGGATATTCGGCGCATTTGGAAATTTCGTTGGAAGCTTCATTTCATGGGCAGGCGGTAAAGTGATGGACCTGTTGGAAATCCTGTTTTCGGTAGTAGCGCCGGCTGCAGTTCCCTATCTGAAAAGAGCGGCAGGAGCCTTCCGCACCATACTGAGTAATCCTGTCGGTTTTATTGGCAACCTGGTACGGGCGGCAGTACTAGGCTTCCAGCAGTTTGGAAGTAATTTTTTAAGGCATCTCAGAACCAGTCTCATTCAATGGCTTACCGGTACACTGCCCGGCGTATATATACCAGGGTCATTTACTATCAGCGAGATCATAAAATTTGTATTGTCTGTTTTAGGACTAACCTGGCAGAACATACGGCAGAAGCTGGTGCGGGTAATAGGCGAAACGGCAGTAAGGGTGATGGAAACCGGTTTTGACCTGGTGGTTACCCTTGTAACCCGGGGGCCCGCCGCTGCATGGCAACAAATCATGGAGGGTGTCAGTAACCTGCAGCAGATGGTGATGGATGGCGTTATGAATTTTGTGAAGTCGAGGATAGTAGATGCGGCCATTACAAGGCTGCTGAGCATGCTTACACCCGCCGGTGCCTTCATTCAGGCTATTATTGCCATTTATAATACGGTGATGTTCTTTGTGGACCGTTTGCGCCAGATAGCACAGGTAGCAGCATCTTTCATAGATTCTATTTCGGCCATCGCTTCCGGTTCATTAGGTCCAGCGGCAAACAGGGTAGAACAAACAATGGCAGGACTGCTTACATTAGTGATCAGCTTCCTCGCCCGCATAGCCGGGCTTGGCAATGTAAGTACCGCTGTGATGAATATAATTAACCGCGTCAGGGCTCCGATTGACAGGGCTTTAGACAGGGTAGTAGCCTGGATTGTTAATGCGGCGCGGCGACTGGGTGGAATGATCCGTGGCCGTGATGCGCGCTCCCCTGAAGAAAAACAACGGGATCTTACCAGAGCAGTCAGGGAATTGCAACCCCTGGTACGGGGGCTATTTAGAAATGGACCTCCCGGACGGCTGTTTACACTCCGTCTTATTGCCTGGAAAGTACAGTACAGACTTACAGATTTAACTGTTCAGCCCTCTGGTGCTGTAGTTGCAACCATAAATCCTACTCAAATTGTTGATCAACTTGTAGTACCATCTAATCAGGTTGTACTTTCTACCATTCATGCTGAAATAGTCAGATTCTTCGGATCGCAACAAACAGGTCAAACCGCGGCAGCGGTACTGTCTACTGGTACTGGCACACGGCAGCGGCCATTTGATCCTGCTGCTGCCGGAGTTAATCCTGCACAAGCTTTACATGCGGTATTGGCGACTTCCGGGGCAGTGCCGGGGGAAACTTCCTGGGTAGTCGGCACTCAGGCAAGACGTCCTGTTACAGCTATCATACAACGTCCTAACCGACCACGCAGTTCTGGCCAGGGAGAGGTATTCATTTTTGACCCAGTACTAGGTCGACGTGTCACAGTAGGGGCATATGCGAGGAGTAGAGAAATCCCAGGTAGCCAAGCTCCTTTTAACCAGCCTCCGCAATCAGCAGCCACAGTAGTAAGTCAGCCATTTACCAGGCAGGGTACTCCCGCTGGTGGAAGTGGATCTCTAGCAGCAGGGTATGCTGAGGAAATGGCTGTTGAAGGACGTGTAGGATCAAATTTAAGTGTTCGTGAGGCACAAACTGCCGGAGCAGTTACACTTCTTGGTGCTCTTGAACAACAGAGAAATCCTCTTGGCGCAGTTACTATTCCGTCTGCAATGGAAAGATCAATAAGATCAGACACACCTCGTGGAATACCCTTAGATTTGGGAACCACTATGGGAGGACCTCAAGCGGCCGCAGGCAGTGCCCGTGATTGGCGACTAGGGTACCATGCAATTAGTCGTAACGACCCTCAAACCGGAATGCCACGTGCAACTGATAGTTTAGAGAGATTTCCTGACCCATCACCACGTGGGGTGAGATCCGCTTTGGCTGCCGGTAGTCAGCAGCGGGCAGCAGCAAATCTGAATATGAGTATTGATGCAATAGCAAACACAATCTTACAAGGACTAGTTGTAAATGGTGTCGTGCTTCTTAGAAGTACGGCTGATCTGGATCTGATCCGTAATCGAACACGCTCCTATCTGCAACAAAATTATCCCAGAAGGTAAAAACGTTAAAAAATGAACATTACAGACCAGTCTCGAAGACTTGTACTTGCTTCCGGTTTTGCTGACACAGGATTTGAGCAATTTATTGCCGGTTATAAATGGCCCTTTCTTTATACCTTACCACCACAACAAGACATAGAAGTGAAAGAATATGTTTGGAGTGTTGACCCCGAACACACATTTCATTACTTTGAGTGTATGAATTATCCTGTTGAATATTGCCTTGTTGTTGGCCCTCAAGCTAATACAGTATTAATGGATATAAGTGCATCTCTTGACTTTCTGGATGTGGACGACCTGGCATATGCATTCGATGTGGCGTCAACTCCTGATGAAAAGCGGTTGACTGTTTACACATTAGGCTTATCAGCGGGTGCTAATCCTGACTCTGTGATTTTTGATCGTATACAGCAGGCCATGAGTGATGCGAATGTACCTGTAAGACTCGCAGCAATTGATGCGGCGTTTGTAACAGGATGGAAGACATTTAATAGTCAACTGGAAAACCTGTTAAAAAATGATCCGGAACCATTAGTAAGACAAACTGCAGCTTATGTACTTGAGGCCATAAGTTCAACTAATTCCAAATGAAAAAGAGGATGCCATCTGTATTTTAGACCTATAAGGCAGGCTGTTCAAAACATGGGGTCTTTCTTCCTACCACTTTTGAGCCGATACTGACCTATAAGGTTTAAAAGTATACGGTAGCATTCGTACAGTTTTCAAGAATAAATTTGTTTTAATAGATGTTTTAAAACGTAGAATTCAGCTTCCTGGTGCTCATTATCATATCCATTTGCATAATACAACCGGGCAGCATTTTCTACCAAAAATCCGGAAAAGGGAGACATAAGCTACATTTCCAGGCAGGCTTTTTAATTTTTCCAGCACCAGGGCCGTTTTTCCGCTGCCTGCAGCGCCAATGATAATGAGCGGAGTAGAAAGAAACAAAAAAGATTGCTGTATCTCATCAAAAGAAATGAACTTGTTTAGCAGGTGTACCGACTGGTTTTGCGGGTTGAGGTAAACCAGTTCAGGTGTTTGCCCGTTGAAAGCGCCGGCAGCATCAGGCACCGGAAGAAGTTTATCATCGTCGGGTAATGCCGTTCCGCGTAAAAATCGGCTTCCCGCATAGTTGTGGTCCTTTATAATTTCCAGCAGCAATAAGTACTTCTCACCTTTAAACTGCATCAGAGAAAAAAGTAAGCGATCACGAATGTTCAGCCGTGCCCGGTAGTATCCAAAGTCAATCATTTTTCGAACATCCGCGCTTTTAAAATCCCCATTCTGCAATTGTTGTACGGTTTTAGGATAAGCCTTTTCAACACTTTTGATATCCAGTTCATTATGATAAAGAAGCTGATATTTCATGGAACAAAGTAAAAGCAAATTAAATATTAAGAGCTAATTTCAATAGTGCATGCAGAATAGCGGTACCCATCATCCTATTTTCTTATTGCCTGTACAAATTTTCAACTGGTTATTCTTTTTTCATTAATTTACCACTGAATATTTCTTTATCATCTTAATCCAAAGCAATCTTGAAAAGAAGAGATTTTCTTAACCTTACAGGAATGGGTCTTGGCGGCGCCATGCTTGCTAACATTCCTATCATAGGCCACACCGTTCCGCTTGACAAAGCATGGAGTCCGGGAGATACAGCCCTAAAAAAACAAATGGCAGATGTGGCCTTAAATGCTGCAAAATCAAAAGGGGCCACTTATACAGATGTTAGAATCGGGCGTTATCTCAATCAATATGTAATAACGAGAGAAGACAAAGTGCAGAATATCGTAAACACAGAGTCGTATGGAATGGGTATAAGGGTGATCTCAAACGGAAGCTGGGGATTTGCGGCAACTGATAAGCTGGATAATGACAATATTGCAAAAACTGCACAGCTTGCTGTAGATATCGCAAAAGAAAATTCGCGCCTGCTCACGGAGCCTGTTCAGCTTGCACCTCAAAAAAGTTATGGAGAGGTTTCCTGGAAAACGCCTATAGAAAAAAATGCTTTCGAGGTACCTATAAAAGAAAAAGTTGACCTGCTGCTGGGTGTAAACGACGCAGCTATGAAAGGCGGAGCGAGCTATGTAAACTCCCTGCTGTTTCTTGTCAACGAACAAAAATACTTTGCCTCGTCTGATGGTTCTTATATCGATCAGAACATCCACCGTATCTGGCCAACTTTTACCATTACTAAAATTGATGCTGCTACCGGTAAGTTTGAAACACGAAGATCGCTGGGTACTCCGATAGGAATGGGATATGAATACCTGAGGCCAAGGCCGGAAGATAAAATACAAGGTGTTACTACCTTGTATAAAAGCCGGTATGATATGCTGGAAGATGTAAAGGCCGGAACACAACAAGTGATCGAAAAGCATAAAGCAAAATCGGTAGAACCTGGAAAATATGACCTTGTTCTTGACCCCACCAATCTTTTCTTAACCATTCATGAATCCGTTGGACATCCCTCTGAACTCGACAGGGTATTGGGCTATGAAGCCAACTTTGCCGGCACCAGCTTTTTAACGCTCGACAAATGGGAGTCAAAGAAATTTAAGTTTGGCAGCGACCTCGTTAATATAGTTGCAGACAAAACTCAAACCGGCTCACTGGGCGCAGTAGGCTACGATGATGAAGGAGTGGCTACCAGGAAATGGGACATCATAAAGAACGGAATTCTTGTTAACTATCAAACCATAAGAGACCAGGCGCATATTTTAAATCTGAAAGAATCGCAGGGTTGCTGCTATTCCGATAGCTGGAGTGATATTCAATTCCAGCGCATGCCTAACATTTCTTTACAACCCGGCAAAGCGGCGCTGAGTCCGGCGGATATTATTAAAAATGTAAAAAAAGGCATTTATATCGCAGGCGACGGCTCGTACTCAATAGACCAGCAACGATACAATTTCCAGTTCAGCGGCCAGTTATTTTATGAAATAACAGATGGTAAAATAACGGGTATGCTGAAAGATGTTGCTTACCAGTCTAACACGCAGGAATTTTGGAACTCCTGTGTTGCCATTGCCGATCAAAAAGACTACCGGCTTGGAGGTACTTTCTTTGATGGAAAAGGACAGCCGGAGCAGGTAAGCGCCGTATCTCATGGTGCGTCTACCGCACGTTTCAATGGAATCAATGTAATTAATACTGCCCGTAAAATTTAAATATGCCCCTACTAACTAAAGACGAAGCACAGGCAATTATGAAAAAAGTGATTGCCTTGTCAAAAGCAGATGAGATAGAAGTAAACCTGGCAGGTTCTGATGGAGGAAATATACGTTATGCCCGTAATGCTGTTTCAACAAGTGGTGGTGTAAGTCAGAACAACCTGGTGATACAATCTTCATTTGGCAAAAAAGTAGGTACCACTACTATCAATGAGTTTGATGATGCCTCGCTTGAAAAAGCGGTAAGGCGCTCGGAAGAACTTGCAAAACTGGCGCCCGAAAACCCTGAGTTTGTTCCTAACCTTGGCCCGCAAACATACCTGGAATCAAAAACTTTTGTTCCGGCGACAGCGGCAGTAACGCCTAAGCTTCGTGCCGACGCAGTGGCAGAAAGTTTGAAGATTTCCAAAGACAATAATCTTACTGCCGCCGGGTTTATGGAAAATAGTGCAGGTTTCTCTGCCATGATGAACTCAAGTGGTTTGTTTGCTTATAACACCGCTACCAATGTAAACTTCAATGTTACCCTTCGTACTGCAGACAGTAAAGGTTCGGGTTATGCATCAAAAGGATATAATGATATAAGCAAGCTTGATGTAGGTGCGGTAACAAAGTTTGCCGCACAAAAAGCAACAGGTTCGGCCACTGCAAAAGCTATTGAACCCGGAAAATACACGGTGATACTGGAGCCTGCCGCAGCCATTGTATTATTGGAAAGCATCTTCTTTTCCATGGATGCGAGAAGTGCAGATGAAGGGCGAAGTTTTTTAAGCAAGCCGGGAGGAAAAACCAAACTTGGTGAAAAAATGGTAGATGAAAGGGTAACGATCTATTCCGATCCACAAAACTCTGAGCTGCCTACCAGTACCTGGAATGGTGACGGACGTCCCCAGGAAAAAATAGCCTGGATAGAAAAAGGCGTGATGAAAAATTTATATTACTCCAGGTATTGGGCTCAGCAAAAAAATGTAAAGGCAATTCCTTCACCTGATGCAGTGATCATGGAAGGCGGAACAGCTTCCATTGAAGATTTGATCAAGAGTACGGAACGCGGCATACTGGTAACTAGATTATGGTATATCCGCCAGGTAGATCCTCAAACACTATTGTATACCGGCTTAACACGCGACGGTACTTTTTATATTGAGAACGGCCAGACAAAGTTTCCCATTACAAACTTCCGGTTCAATGAAAGCGCGATCATCATGCTGAATAACCTGGAAGCACTGGGCAAACCCGAGCGTACGGTAAGTGGAGAGTCAAACATTCATGCGCTGATTCCACCGCTCAAAATAAAAGACTTTACGTTTACCTCTTTATCAGATGCAGTTTAATGATCGGTTTGGGTTAATGTCATTTAAGCTTCAATTGCAAGAACTGGCTGCAAAGTTAAGTTGGCCGCCAATCCCCTCCTTAGAGTAATGACACTAGTGTTAAGTTAAACGTAAAACGACGTGATACATATCAGCCGTACGACCAGTTCTTTTAACCACAAAGGGCACAAAGGAGGAAACACAAAGGACACAAAACCTCTCATTGTGACCTTTGT
>CAXTDO010000284.1:0-7419 GCA_964242315.1 uncultured Flavihumibacter sp. | reverse complement strand
GTTCAGATTAAAAAGCACATTTTCAAATGAAGGATCAAAGCTTCCTACGCCAAATTCAGGCATCTCTCCATGCGTTGCCTGCGCATTCATATCACTGCTAAAGCGATCAGCCATTTCAGCAAACGAAGCTCCCTTTAACAAACTATTGTATATTGAATCGGCCCTTTGTTTTATCGTTGATTTTACATTGTTAACGGTATCAACCGGAAAAGCAAGTACAATCTGGGCGGCTTTCATTTTGCCTGCTGCTTTACGCTCGCCGAGATTTTTAAAGATATGATAGCCGCTGCTGCTGCGAAAAGGCTTTGAAAACTTTCCTGACGGGGTTGAATAGGCCAGGTTCTCCAACGAATAGGGTAAAGTAAAGACGGTGATATAACCGATGTCGCCTTTGTTTAATTGAGCCGAAGCATCGGATGAATATAATGAAGCAAGCTTGTCAAAATCAGCGCCTTTTTCCAGTTCATTATAAACGGTCGTTGCAAGTTTCCATGCCCTGGCAGTATCTCTTGTTTCAGTCCCTGCAGGCTGACTCACAGCAGGGTCCAGTGCTATAAATATATGTGCCAGGTGGATATCTTTTTTACTTCTTATGAACGCCTCGTTTACAAGGTCTTTCACACTGTTGTCGTCTGTTAAAAATCCCTGTTCTATTTGTCTGCGAAAATCGTTCAGCTCCGCTTTCTGGTTAGGTAAGGTATCCATTTTTAAATCGTACGCCGCTTTCACTTTAAGCTTGAACCTGATATACAACTCAAGGTAGTCGCGATACATTTTTTCTGAAGGATGCTGATCAGTATTATTTTTAGAGAAAGCTTTTAGAAACTCCTGCCTGCTAACATTGTTGCTGCCGTAGCTTAAGATGTTTTGTGCCGGTATGCGATTGGAAAACAGTAGAACAATAGAAACTAAAAAGATCGCTATTTTCATTTCCTGTTGTTTAAGAGGTTTAAGTTTGAGTATATTAACAACTCAACCATTAACTTATTTAAGCCTTTTAGTTGTCTGGCAGGCTAAAAGTTATAACTATTTCGCTACTCCATTTTTTGTTTTCAGCGTAATTACTTCATCAATTTGCTGGTAGGTGAGTTTTTTTGCAATGATCCTTTTTTGATTATCCAGCAGGTATAGTACCGGTGTCTGGTACACATCGTATAGTTGCTTGTAGCTGGGTTTGCCTGCGGCAGAAATTGCTTCTCTCTGCTCAGTTGTTTCATAAACATGAATCCAGTCTGCCAGCTTATTTTCACGGATGTAATTTAACCAGGCTTCTTTACCGCCATCTACCATTACTCCATAAACTTTTACGCCTAAGGCCTTCCATTTATGCTGATACATAGAATCGAGCCTTGGTACCATTTCCTTACAATGGCTGCAGGTAGGGTCCCAGAAACAGAGAACAGTGAAAGGCGCTTCCACGCCATATAAAGGCCTTAACTTTCCCAGGGTATCATTCATTTCCATGTTCGAAGCTGGCTGGCCGATAAGATTGGCCATCAGGCTGTAAGCCCTTTCGAACATGTACTTACTATATTTCTCCGTAAACCAGTCTACTTCAGGTACATTATTAATATATTTTTCAAACAAGTGTACAAAAACAGCATCCTGCCCCATAAACTCGGGATTTATATATTTCTGAACAAAATGAGTGAGCAGGTATTTGTACATTTCCTTGTTGCTTTTCGATCGAAGCAGCATGGCATCTATCTCTTTATTTATCGAATCGGGTTCGGGAACAACCAGTTCTTTGTAATATTTTTCCAGTCGCGGTTCAAAAATAGGTGTACGTAACATACGGTCGTCTGTAAATGAAAAGCCATCCCAGTAATGCTGCTTGTAATATTTGTAGGCGAAAAGCGAATCATATTTTTTTCCCGGCTGTTGGTCTGCAGCGGGAACTACAGGTTCTTTCATGGATCTGAATAAGGCGGCCAGTAATGAAGCAGGAAATTTCATTTCAAGGTCGTTACGGTATTGCTGCATTTGTTTGTTTAACCCCTGAAGCTTTTCTGAAATGCGGTTAGAGTCTGCCCTGGAGCCGGCAGTCTGAAACTCTTTCACCAGGGTGTTGATCTCCTGCCCACGCACGGCAATATTTTTTGAGTAAGTCTGAAACAGTGTATTATCTTCCGAACCGGTGAATACTACACTGTTGGGAAGATTTGCCGTGTCCGCTGAGATGGAAAAATGCTGCTGTTTATCCAATAGCAGTTCAAAAAGAATTTCCTTTTTAGAAGAAACCAGGAAGTATATACCACCGGGAAGTTTTTTGCCCTTAAATACGCCCGTACTGCTACTATTGAGCATGGCTGAATCGGCGAGTGCTTTCAGTTTGCCGTAATAATATCCCAGGTAAACATACTGGTTTTTACATGGCTTGATAGTAACGGTAATCTGGTAATCTGTTTGAGCAACGGAAGCGCAGCTAACAACAATGGCAGAAACCAACAACAAAATACTTTTCATTTCCTGATTACGGGATGTTTTAAAGGCGAATATATTAAATTTAAGCGCAGCAGCAGGTTAAGTGCATGATAAACTTTAGACGGAATAGAAGTTTTTATGTATAAAAAAACCGTGACGTATTTAGTCACGGTTTAACGTCTTTAGGTGTAGTTTGACGTATTTATCAGCCTTCAGCTATCAGCAGTCAGCAAATTGCTGTTTGATAAGTTTCTTCCTGATACCTGCTAGCTGACCGCTAATAGCAATTACACCGCACTAGTGTTAAGTTAAACGTAAAACGACGTGATACATATCAGCCGTACGACCAGTTCTTTTAACCACAAGGGCACAAAGGAGGAAACACAAAGGACACAAAACCTCTCATTGTGACCTTTGTGTTTCCTCCTTTGTGCCCTTTGTGGTTAAAAAACACTTACAATCCAATGCGTCAATTCATACTTAACTTATTACTAGCCTTTTTTCAACTCAAGGTTTACTATAACATCTACTTCTTTACTTACAACCAGTCCGCCTGCTTCAGTTGCAGCGTTCCATTTTAAATTATAGTCGAAACGATTAATGGTTGTTTTTGCTTTAAAGCCTGATTTCGTAGCCCCTTTATCGGTGACAGTTCCACCGTAAGTAACATCAAAAGTAACAGGCTTGGTTACATCACGAATGGTAAGGTTTCCTGCCAGCTTGTATTTGTTATCACCTGCGGGTGTAAAGGAAGTGCTTACAAATTTCATTTGAGGAAATTTTTCAGCATTGAAAAAGTCATCGCTTTTCAGATGGCCGTCTCTTCTTTCGTTATCCGTATTGATAGAAGTTACGTCAACTGAGAAACTTATTTTAGCATCAGAGTAGTCTGGCTTTGTGTGCTCCATTGTACCGTCAAAAACTTTAAAAGTGCCACCTACTTCAGATACCACCATGTGTGTAACTGTAAATTTTACATTCGAATGGGCTTTATCTACAGTCCATACAGTTGGTGCTGCAGGAATTTTTTCTGTTGAAACTTTCGTGGAGGGAGGTGTAGTCGCGGAAGGTGCAAAGGAGCTGATTGCAATTGCAGCGGCCAACACCATCACTGAAAAAGATAATTTGATATTCATGTTTTTGGTTTTAATGTTTAAACACCAATGAAGGTAGTTATTTTTTGTAAAAAACTTTCTTAAAATTTGTGCATAAGTGATAATGTTTGTTTAAACTTTTAAGATTTCTGCATCCGTTTACCAAAAGCTTTTGCATATAATTGAAATCTGCCTTAAGGCTGTTACTTTTGAGGTTGTTTAGTTTTAAGTAATAAGTAATAAAGCATGTCAGATTTAAAACTTTCCCATTTATCAGAAACACTTATCGGCTCTGAAATAGTTAAGCTCGGTGGTGAGATAAGGGAAAAAATACGGAAAGGAGAAAAGATTTATAATTTCACCATCGGAGATTTTGATCCTGAAATATTTCCCATACCAAAAGAGCTGGAAGATGAAATAGTTGAGGCTTATCGCCGGCACCTGACTAATTATCCGGCGGCAGAGGGCAATCTCGATCTGCGCGATGCCATTTCACAATTCGTTAATGACTGGGAAGGCCTTGATTATAGCGTTAGCGAAATACTGGTTGCATCCGGTGGTCGGCCACTGATCTACGCTATATTCCGGGCTGTTTGCGATAAAGGAGATAAGGTGATCTATGCGGTGCCATCATGGAATAATAATCACTATGTTCATTTCGTGGACGGTGAGCACGTAGTTGTGGATACTTACTTCGAAAACGACTTCATGCCTGTTGCCGAAGACATACGTCCCTATATAAAAGGGGCCACTTTACTTGCTCTTTGTTCGCCACAGAATCCAACAGGCACTACCTTTAGTAAAGAAGAGCTGGAGCGCATCTGTGATATGGTGATTGAAGAAAATAATAGTCGCGCTGAGGGTGAGAAGAAACTGTATGTAATGTATGATCAAATGTACTGGCATCTTACTTATGGGGCAATCAGGCATTACAATCCGGTAAGCGTTCGTCCGGAAATGCGTCACTATACTATTTTTGTAGATGCCATCAGCAAAGTGTTTGCAGCTACCGGCGTTAGGGTTGGCTGGGCATTAGGACCTGCTGCTGTGATTGATAAAATGAAATCGATGCTTACGCATCTGGGTGCATGGGCACCTATGGCGGAACAAAAAGCTGTAGCCCGGTTTCTGATGCAGAAAGAAAGTATTACAAAATACCTCCTGAGTTTTAAAAGTGAGATAGAAGAAAGACTTAACCGCATCTATGAAGGATTTATGCAGTTAAAAGCGGCAGGGTATCCTGTTAATGCCATCGCTCCCCAGGCAGCCATTTACCTTACGGTACAAATAGACCTTGTTAATAAAGTGATGCAGAATGGTAAATTGATAGCAGATCAGGATATGGTGACAAGCTATATTTTAAATGAAGCTCAACTGGCACTGGTTCCATTTTATGCATTTGGAACACCACGAAGTTCAAGTTGGTACCGCCTGAGTGTAGGAACAAGTAAAAAGGAAGAAATTGGAGAGATGATTGAAAAATTAAAACAAGCCCTTCAAAAATTGTCTTAAAGGGTTATTTATTAATTTTAGAGATGAGTCAGTTTTTATTACATATAAACTGAAAGGGTTTGAGCTTTTCCTGGTTGATAACCTGGATGATTTTTTTCCGCTGATGATAAATTTTGTACTTATTGATATCTACAATTTCGTACGCTATACAATAGTTGTCTATTGTTTCAATAAAATGAAGCAGCTCGTTAAGCTTTTCTAATTCATTTTCAATGGCTTGTTCATTTCTGAACTCGTCTTTCAACAGTACAAGCAAATCGCGATTTCTCGTTTTCATTAACTAAGTCCTTTTAATATCCGGAAAATCCCTTATGTACGCCACAGCCACAGCCTTTCTTGGAACCGCCCATGCGGCCACTGCTACTACAACTAATTAAGGCAATACTAAAAAAAAACAAAAAAGATAATTTCAAAAATTTCATTTTCACAAATTGGGTTCTGTAAATTAACTTATTTTAATACAAAATTAATATATCATTTGACTTTAATAGAAAAATTTAACATTCGGCCAAAAAAGAATCCTACCTTTTTAATTGCACCGCTCGACTGGGGGCTGGGCCATGCAACAAGATGTATACCTCTAATAACATATTTGAATTCAATTGGTTGTGAAGTAATTATTGCAACTGACGGAAGCCAGCAATTACTTTTACAAACTGAATTTCCTGCTCTTAAGTTTGTAAAACTTTCCGGATACAGGATAACCTTTAGCACAAATAGAGGAAAAACCCTTATAAAAATATTATTTCAAATTCCAAAAATATTGATCTCAATCAACCGCGAATGGAGGTGGTTAAAGAATTTCCTACTTAATAACAGCGTTGACGTAGTTATTTCTGACAACCGTTATGGATTTTTTAGCAAAGAAATCGTGTCAATTTTTATTACTCATCAGCTTACTATAAAAACGCCTTTTAAAAAGGTTTTTGAATTTCTTCTGAGAAGTCTCAATTACCACTACATCAATAAGTTCAGTGAATGCTGGGTTCCGGATTTTAAAGGTTCTGATAATATGGGTGGTGAACTTTCTCATCCACATACGCTGCCTACCATACCTTTAAAATTCCTTGGCAGGTTATCCCGTATTGTTCATCAGGAGGCATTTTTAGAAGGGATTCCATTGTTGATAATTCTCTCAGGGCCGGAGCCGCAACGTAGTATTTTTGAGAATATCCTGTTAGCGCAATTGAGTACTTATCAGGAGTTATCCGTAATGGTGAGAGGATTACCGGGCGAAGCAAAACCGCTGGAAAATGGCCAGCAAAACCTTTCCATCTATAATCATTTGCCTGCTGCAACGCTTAATCAATATATCAATAAAGCCACTGTTATCATCAGCCGCTCAGGCTATAGCACAATAATGGATTTAATAGGACTGGGAAAGAAATGCATTTTTGTTGCCACCCCAGGGCAGTCTGAACAGGAATACCTTGCAGACTATCTTGCTTCTGAAAATCTTTGTTTAAGTTATCGGCAAAGTAAATTTTCTCTGCATAAGGCTATGGTTGAAGCAGCATCTCATCATTTCGCAACTTTCAAACAGTCAGAAAGTGATCAACACCAAAAAATCATTGATGATTTAATTAAGGGTCTCCTCCTGAATTAAGTTTGTAACAGAGCAACAATCAATCTAACAATTTGGGAGCGTTGAAAAACCAGAATTCTTTTTGTGCCGATTCAAAATCCTGCCAGGTATTGGTATGAATTTTAATTGCGAAGATTCCGCAGGTAGGCATATCATCGATCCTGAAGGCAGTAAGGGCGTTGGCAAAATCTGTTACTCCCGGATTGTGTGCAAAGATGGCGACTGTATTAAAGGCGTTATCCAAACCTGCAGTTACATTATAAAAAACCGATGCTGATGCATTATATAATTCAGGCACAAGAATGATGTCGTTCTTATTACCTTCAAATTCGCGTATAAACAGCCCGGCTGTTTTCTTCGCCCTTTTTGCCGGACTGGAAATAAAAGCATCAATAGTAATATTATCTTTTATGAGCTTTTTAGCCATTATGGGTGCATCATTTTTACCCCGCTCATTCAGCGGACGATTAAAATCATCGGTAATCTTTTCCCAACTGCTCTTAGCGTGTCGTATTATAATTAAGGATTTCATATTGATGAGTTGAGGTTTGAGACAAGAACCCCGAAGGGCAATGTCATTTGGTTAAGAACTGATGAACACGTAACGGTTCCCCTCCTTGAAAAGGAGGGAAACCGATCAATTAAGATGCGAAGCACTTAATTGATCGGGGGTGGTTGATGGCTGCAATTGATTAGTAACTTGCATCTAAGGCGGCACTCATATCGACCAGGCTGATTAGTCACAATCGTCAACCACCCCAGATGAAAAACGTGCTTCGCATCGTTTTTCATCGTCCCCTCCTT
>CAXTDO010000283.1:0-7431 GCA_964242315.1 uncultured Flavihumibacter sp. | reverse complement strand
GGCACAACAAAATTGCACCGTTTGGAAGAAAATATTGGAGGTGTTAATGTAGAGTTGACAGCGGATGACTTACAACAAGTAGAAGATGCTGCTTCAAAAATTCAAATTGAAGGAGAACGCTACCCGGAGGCCCTGGAAAAATTAACGGGTTTATAAACAATAATGCAATGGCAGTTATACAGCGCTAATGTTTCATGCAAACACTTAAAACCCAATTAAAATGAAAAGCAATCAAGAGGCATTTAAAACAAATACTGAAGAAAACAACTGTATTACCCGTCGCAATTTTATAGTGAATACTTCGCTTGCAGGTGCAGGGTTATTATTCGGTCAATCGGCAATGCAACTCCGTCGCAATTATACAAGGGCAAAATGGACCGTCGTATGCTTGGGTCTTTAGAAGTTTCCTCTCTTGGTTTAGGCTGGGTGAGCATGGCAGGGGTTTGCAACGCACCTCAACCTAAAAAAGAAATGATTGATGTAATTTGTTCTGCCGTAGAGCAAGGAGTAACTTTTTTCGATACAGCAGAAGTGTATGGTCCGGTTTATAGCGAGGAAATTGTAGGTGAAGCCCTTCAGCCATTTAAAGGTAAAGTACAAATTGCATCAAAGTTTGGTAACCTCCCTTTCTTTTGCAAGCGGTTGCCCGTGATATTGAACCGGTTCGCATCGCCTTTTATTCAATTTCAACCATTGATTTCATTTTTAGTTATAATTTTTTTAAAAAATCTTTTAGAGATTCTTTAGTTAGAATCTTATATGCCGTTTTTCAAGTTGTATAAATCAATTCAGATCTTAAAATAACTTCTCTGTTTTCTAACAACGGTACAATTTGCTTCATAATTATTTCCTGAAAATGAGACGAATTTCTGTGTGCTTCCAAACTCTGTTCATCCCTGTAGACTTCAAATAAAATAAACAGATTAGATTCCGAATTACTCCTATAGATTTTATACCGTGCGTTCCCTTCTTCCGCAATACTTTTTGCAATCAGTTCGGGAAGCAAATTTAGAACGGTTTCAATACAATTTTTTTTACCTGCCATTTGGCAAACGTAATGATGGTGTGTGGTGTCAGGATTTTAAAGTTGAATAGGAGACAATACGTTGACTTCTCAATTAAACGATTGCCTAAACTCCAATGGAGACAAGCTGGTTTTTGTCTTGAACAACTTACTGAATGATTGCATCTGTTCCTGTGTTTAAACAACCGGAAAACACCTGTTTGACCAATAGGACCATAAGTCAGATAGATGAATATATCAATGCAAATCTTTCTCAATCCATCAGGCTGGATACATTGGCAGGAATAGCGTGCAGAAGTGTATTTCATTTTACAAGGATGTTTAAAAAAACCACAGGGTATTCCCCATATCAATATGTGCAAAAAAGAAAATTATTGCTGCCAAAAAATTAATTCGCCAGCCGGGTGTATATGCGGCTGAAGTTGGCTACAAGCTCGGTTTCAGCAGCCCGGGCCCTCATTTTCATGAACAGGATGAAGCTTTTTTTGTGGTTGATGGAGAGATCACCTACATGGCTAACGACGAAATCTTAACTGCTAAAGCTGGATCATTTGGTTGGATACCGCGTGGTACAGTGCATGCTTTTAAAGTGGAAAGTGAAAACGTTACAGTATTTAACATGTATACGCCCGCTGGTTTCGAACAGGCAATAATTCCCGGAGGTACACCTGCTGAGGCTTTTACTTTTACCTCCGAATGATTTCCAGTACGTTGACAAAATGATGGAGGTACTGGAGTTGTTTAATAAAATCGGTATGCACGTAGTGAAAACTCCGGATAAATTAAGATCGTCAGAAAAAAATAATATGGCTTGAATATAATGTGGCCTAAATGACCTTCGAATTGTCGCTGCATCAAATTTTTTATTTAATACGTTTGCATAAAAAACTCAATACTTCTGAAATATCTCTTCGAAGCTCTGTTTCCTTTTTCCTATCCAATCTACGACTGTTTGATCTTTCTTGTTCTGTTGCATAAGTAGCTAATCGATTGCATTTCATTGACGAGTTTTTCTTTTTCAGGCATTTTAAAACAGGTACAGGTGTAGGCCTGAAAAAGTATAAAGCTTCTCTGTGATTTTTTGCGATTTGTCCTTTAGTTAATTTTATTCGCCGGTATTAAGGATTCAATTGTATAAAATCTTACAAGCTTGTATCGTTCATCAAACATAAACAGGATAACGCATCCTATAAAAATACAAATAAACGAATTCAATACAAACTATAAAAAATAAATTTTCATGAAAACAACAATTGCAACTTTAGGTGCTACCGGTAATTTAGGCGGACGCATTGTAAAGTCACTTTTAGAGAAGGACGCTGCAACACGTGCCATTGTACGCAGTACTTTCAAAGATGATGAAAAAATAGAAAAATTAAGACAAAGCGGTGTCGAGGTAATAATGGCAGATATGTCAAATCACGATCAACTAGTAAAAGCATTAACAGGAATTTCAATTGTAGTTTCAGCTTTGCAGGGATTAAAAGATGTTATTATAGATACACAATCAATTGTATTAAAGGCAGCCATTGATGCAGGTATACCCCGCTTTATCGCATCTGATTTTTCATCTGATTATACCAAGCTGCAGCCGGGCGAAAACCGCAACTTCGATTTAAGGCGTGAGTTCTTTAATATTATTGACAACTCACCCATAAAAACTACTTCTATTTTCAATGGTGCCTTTGCGGAAATACTTGCTTACAGCGCACCATTTGTTGACATAAAAAACAAGAACATTGGCTATTTGGGAAAATCCTGACTGGAAAGTAGATATAACCTCAATGGACAACACCGCAACTTTTACTGCTAATGCCGCATTAGATAAAGCTGCACCAAGAAAGTTGGCTATTGCCGGTTTTCAAATTAGTGCCAAAGAGCTACAAACACTGGCATCCGAAGTATTTGGAACCCCTTTTACTCTTACCAACCTGGGAAAGGTAGCAGAGCTTGGCGCCAATAATAAAAAGGAGCGGGCCGCACATCCTGAAGGTGAAAAAGAAGTATATGCAAGATAACGGGTAGCATTAGCCGCAGCGGCAGACGGGAAGTTGACGTCGCTGATTCATTCGGGCTATTCCATGCGCATTACCAAAGATGTTTGGGCCGAGCAGTATTCGTTCCCTGCCCGCCACTTGTACGCTTGTCCTAATATTCATGTGTGGCAGAAAGTGGTTCGTATGTACAAGAGCTTTTCACAGTGTATTTAAAATCAATTATCACAGACAACTTGACAAATGTCTTTATTGAATTTTATGAATTTACAAATACATTGCCCTCCGTAGGACAGATATTTATTCTTTATGAATTAAGAAGTAAAATCCAGGATGTTTTTAAGGATTACGAACGCCTACATCGCATACATCCAGTAAATTTGTATTATTTGAAAGAAGCCATATACGGAGAACGTTCAAGTTATTGTGCAGATGATTCCAGATGTTATGGTAAACTTAATTTAACGTGAATACTGGATTACTTTAATCTGCTCTTAATTGATTTTTTACAAAACATTATTTAGCACTGCCCTGTGCAGCATTGGAAACAGCCTGCCATTCTTCCCATGTCGCCAAACGCTCTTCATAAGCCTTTTTTACCCATGGCAAATTATGACTGCCAAGGAAGAAACGCAATGGTGGATTTTCAGCATCTACCACTTTAAATAATGCTTCAGGAGTTCTTTCCGGATCACCTCTTTCCATGTCTTTGAGGGTACTAAAAAATTGCTGTTTATAATCTGCATAGATGTCCATGCCTGCAGCAAATTTCAAAGACTCCTGGCTGCCGAACTCTGTGGCATAAGCACCGGGTTCGATGATGGTTACTTTAATTCCAAAAGCTTTCACTTCCAAAGCAAGGCTTTCATGTATTGCTTCGAATGCCCATTTGGAAGAACAGTAATAACCGATTACCGGCAGCACAACATGGCCAAGGTTGCTGGATGTGCCAATGATATGTCCGCCACCTTGCTGACGCAACAACGGTAGCGATGCCTGTATAACAGCCAATGCACCGAAAACATTTGTATCATACATTGCCTTCACGTCTTCAGCAGAGGACTCTTCAATGGTGCCCACCAGTGAATACCCGGCGTTGTTCAAAACTATATCAAGCCTGCCGAAATGATTATGTGCTTGTGTTACGGTTGTCTTTACCTGTTTATCATTTGTTACGTCCAGTTCAAGCGTTAACACATTTTCACCAAATTTTTCTTTTAAGTCTGCAATGCTTGACAGTTTTCTTGCGGTAGCCGCAACCTTGTCGCCACGCTTTAGTGCAGCGTCTGCCCAAACCCTTCCAAATCCACGGGAAGCGCCGGTTATAAACCAAACCTTACCAGTTGACTTTTCATTTTGTTGTTCCATATTTATATTTTGATTTTTGTTACACAAAGGTCAATGGCAACTACTTAATTGTTGTAGCCTAATTGAGGGTATTTGTAGTCAAAATGAGGAAGAGGGATAATACCAATGTTGGCTTGTTGTATCGTATCATTACCGATAATGGCGAAGCATTGGTTCCGGCGGGGTAAGTGATGATGTCCCGCCGGAGCCACTGATGATTAAAATCAGGATTTCTTTCTTCAGGTTGACAGCCATCAATTAGAGGGTGATAACTTGAACCGATAAGTGGATTTTTCCCTTCTTTGTCTCGCAGATCAGGCATGTTAAGCGACTCTTCAATTTTTGCCTCCAGGTAGGTAAATCTAACGGGCATGCCAACCACCGGGGCATCGTAAGATAAATTCCAGCATCTGGCAACAAGCTCATACTCAGTGTCCGGTTGTAAGGCATGAGAAGGGACTGTAAAACCATTTTGGTACAATTGAATATCAGGATTGTCCCAGGTGACAGCTAAACCTTGCTTCATGAGATAAAACTGTGAATAAATCATTGGGTCGGGCCGGTGATAATTGGGATGCCTGATGGGTACACAATCGCCTTTAAGTGCCTTGCGAATTCGCCTTGGAATGTCCTCTTTTTCTTTTTTATTTACTGCACGTGCCCGAAAGATCTTTTTAATTAAATCAATAATTACCATCAGCCATTTGTAAAGCAAATAAGAAAATGCAGTGGAGAAAAATCTGCCTATCTTTTTCATTGAAATGTTGTTGTTTTAGTTTACTTTATGTGTAAAGCTTCTAAATCTCATTATTTTTAATCCCTCTTAATATTCAAATCTGTTAGGTTTTCTTGGCATGACGCACAACAGAAACGCATTAGCGATGACAGGGCATTTCTGCTCGTTCACATGGTACTAATTCCTAGATGCATTCTACCGTTGAAGTTAAGAACTATAGCACAAAATTTATAATCTCCTGCTGCAACAAATGCTAATGCTTAATAAACGCTCATTGTTTATTGTCAGGCCCTGTCATTGCTAATGCATACGTTAGGCGTTCGTTTTGAAAAAAAACCGCTAATTAGATTAGATAGGTCCTTTTTTAAAATGTTGAGTCGAAGAAAAGAATAAAGGGTTGCTTTGTTTATCACTATAATACATTTTTTCTTCTCTATAAAGAATATTTGAGCGTTCCATCTATACAGGTTCTCCACTTGTTGAGAGTTTCCAGGAGTACTTAATCTTTTAGTACCTATTAATGTAATGCTATAAAGACTACAAAAATTAAAACTGTATTTGTTTCAAAAACGTTATGCAAATTCTTAAATATATACCTGATAATTTTACAACAACGTTCCGCCGGAAACTTCAATTCTTTGTCCTGTAATCCACTTTGCATCTTCGGTACACAGAAATGCCACTACACTTCCAACATCTGACGGCAAACCAACACGACCTAACGCCGTTATACTTGCAATCTGTGCCTTGAGTTCTTTGTTGTCCCGAACATGTCCACCTCCAAAATCTGTTTCAATTGCACCAGGTGCAACAACATTTGCTGTGATGCCCCGTGAGCCAAGTTCTTTTGCCAAATACCTTGTAAGCACTTCTACTGCACCTTTCATAGCAGCGTAACCTGCAGAGCCGGGAAATGTAAAACGTGCAAGACCTGATGAAATGTTGATAATGCGACCACCGTCATTAAGATTTGCCAATGCTTTTTGCGTTAACAGGAATACGCTTTTGTAATGAATGTTGAAAACATCATCAATCTGCTCTTCTGTTGTTTCGACAAAAGTGGCATAAAGACTTGTTCCGGCATTGTTAATGAGAAAATCAAATTTGGCATTTCCGGATTGTTCATTTAAATGGGTTGTCACCTGCTGAAAGAACTTATCAAATGATTGCACATCTCCTACATTCAACTGAAACGCCGTTCCTTTTTGTCCATGAGATTGTATCTCTTTTACTACATCTTCTGCTTCCTGCTTGTTAGTGTTGTAAGTAAGGATAACATCAATACCTTTTTTTGCAAGGCTTAACGCCATATCTTTTCCAAGACCACGGCTGCCACCTGTTACGATTGCGACTTTTGCTGACATAATACTATTGTTTTGTTTAGGGTGTAAAAGTCGTTGTATTGTATCAGCCGCTTATGGTGAGTAGTTCACTTTTTTTGGGGCTTTTATCGCTTTTCAAAAAAGCTTTTCTATATGCTTTCGGCGTTTGGTTGGTAAATCTTTTAAAAAACTTGGTGAAGTTGGAAGGGTCGTAAGTAAGAAGTGTGGCAATTTCAAATATTGTTTGTTCGCTTTTCTCTAACATGCCCTTTGCTATATTCAGTATTTTTTCTTCGTAATAATAGCACGGTGGATTACCTGTAGTAAACTTGATTGTATTGGTAAGATGTCTTGGATGAATGTGCAGTATTTTGGCGAAGTCGCGAATTTCAAACATAACATCCACCCTTTCTTCAGTAATATCCAATAAGTGCTTGTCAACCTCTTTTAAAAAATCAGTAGTTATTTCAAACTGTCTTGCTAATATTTTTTTAGGTATGGTCATATGCTCAATATGATGTAGCTCAATCCGCTTTCCATAATGTAATCTCCTGTTTCAAAATGCGTAACCATGATTTGGTTAGCTAAAGTCGTTCGGTCTAGCAGGCAGTTACTGGTATAAGCTATGCAGCTTACGCCGGCTTCTTTAGCAGCGTCTATTACATTCTTATGTTGCTCAACTGCTTTGCTGATGTCGGTACCGGAAATAAGCAGCACTTTATCAATGCCGTTCATGGCTTCATTCAGACGAGGTTTGTTGTCGTAATCGCCTAAACGAATGTCAATGCCTTTTTCTTTAAGGTGTGCAGTCTTGGTCTCATCCCTAACCAAGGCGGCTATCTGACTGGCAGATATGCCTTTATTTAATAGGGTGTTTATGACAATGCCACCCGTTTTGCCGGTTGCTCCTGTTATTAAAATCATAGTTTTTGTTTAGAAGGGCAAAGTTCAACCGGATTGCTTTGCAACAAGTAGCCAAATGCTGTTTTGTCGTAGGCAAACCTGATA
>CAXTDO010000282.1:0-7506 GCA_964242315.1 uncultured Flavihumibacter sp. | reverse complement strand
GAATCATCACTACCTTAAAAAACAAATGCATACGCTTAAAAAAAACATAGTACAGTATGATGAAATATGCAAGGAATGCCATGGTGGATACCGTTGTTAAAATTGCAATACAGAACACAATTTGTCTTTTATTGAATTTTATACCCCGTTGCTGAAAATCAAATAATATCGCTAACAGTAAGAATACACTAAAGCCACCGGGTTCCCAGAAAGCACCTGAACTTCTGAATGCATAAGAATGCACCGGATGAATGGTCCAAATTATAATGGAAGGCGATGCCTGGTAAAAAGTATTGGTGTTTTGAAAAGGAGCAGGCAACAATGTTGCTATGTTATCCCTCACAAAATTTACGACAGATGGAAAGAACAATAACGGGTAAAGTATCAGGCTTACAACAGCCAGGAAGTAAATAATGTCTGTAAACTTTTTTATAAATGATGTACCGAGAATTCTAACTACAAAATATACAAACGCAAGCCGCATTAACGTGCTTAACAGGATGTCGTAGCCGATTTTTTCATACACCGCAAACTGCAGGCATTCTACAAATAACAAGGCCAGTGCAACTTTTAAGAAGTTAACGGTGAATTTTTTATCGAGGTAAAGAAATATTGATAACGACAATACAAAGCCGATAAAAATAAATTCCTTGCCTGTAAAAAATGGCATGCCGGAGGTTCCTATCAGAAGAAACAGGATTCCATAATCCCTTACCTGCCGGGTAATGTTTTTTCTTGGGTGACGGAGTTTTTTCATGGATATTTTTTTAGAGCCTGCTGTTTAAACCTATAAGGTTTTAAAAACCTTATAGGTTTTTCCATTTCTGATAAATTTTGCCGGATTACCACCCCACACCTCATTCGGCGGCACAAATCCTGTTACAACCGAACATGCGCCTATGATACTGTTTGCTCCGATATGTGATCCCTTTAATATGGTAACATGCGATCCTATAAATACATTATCCTCTATAATTACTTCTTTGCACCTGATGTTTGTTTTGATTTCCGGAATGTGTATTCTTTCATTTACATCCAATGAATGAAAATCGGAATCATACACCACCACATTGCCTCCGATTCTTACATTGTTACCTATGCTGATCTTTTTTTGTGATACCAACGTGCTCGAGCTTATGCCTACATTATTACCGATGCTTATAATTGCACCTTTCTTTGCAATAATGGAGGTGGCCTGCTGCCGGCCAATGTGATTATAGTAGAAACCGCTGTTAGCTACAAATCCCTCACCTATGGTAACATCCGCCGTTTTATGACAATCAAAATATATAAAGCCCCTGAGCTGATACCCTTTTTTTATTTTTACACCGTTACCCTTAATGGAAAAGGCGTTTGAAACCTTTGCCAGTATTGAATAAAGGAAAAATTTATATACCCACATCACTATCCTGTAAAAAGATACCATCAGTTATTATTTATTAAATGGTTGTACATCCGCATGGTATCATCAACAATAGTTTTGCGGTTGTGCCTTTCTCCTGCCACTATACAGGATTGCCGGCTGATCTGATTCCAAAGATTGTTATCGGTGTACAGGTTCACCAGCGATTCGGTAATTTGATCGACATCTGTAGCAAGAAATCCTGTTACACCATTTTCTACCAGACTTGTTACGCCACCTGTGGGTGTTGCAATAACCGGTAATCCCATCAACTGCGATTCGCAAATACTATTCGGACTATTATCAATCAATGAAGGATGAAGATGACAGAATGAATTTTTCTGTATTTCGATAATTTCCGCAGCTCCGATTACACCGGTAAATATGATCGAGTAATAAATGCCAGCATCGGCAACATCCTTTTGAATCTTTTCGCGTTCGGCTTCTTTTACATTTCCAACAACAACTAACTGAACATCACTTTTGATGCATTTCTTAAATGCAGTAAATGCATTGATAGCAGTGTTCAAACCTTTTAAAGGATTAGAGCCCCCGGTAAAGTAAATGTTCCTGCCCTTACTGGCTTTGTTGTTTGAAGTGAACTCTGCCCGTATAACTTCCCAGATATTAAAAAACCTAGCATCCGGATTGGCGTCCTGAACAATGCTCTTATCCCAGGTGGTCCGGCAACTAAAGTTGTTCAGCCTTTTCAGTCCTATCATCTCAAGCTTTGAATAGACAAACCAGCTTATGTACTTCTTTATACTGCCGGCCGGCTTCAGAAATTTAAAGTACTCGGATAATATTCCCTGGATAGACATTACCACATGTTTGTCTTTCTTCGAAACACAATATTCAAACTGATGTTCCGAGCCGTGAATGTGTATAACATTAAACGGACCGCAATTTTTTATCTGTTTTTTTAACCTGTTGATCCGCAACGATCCCAGGGTAAACAGGTCTGTAAGCAAACCTGGTGATTTTACAAATACCAGGTTGATCTTAGGAGCATACTCAAAATATTCCACCTCCTGTTTACAATGAGGGCTGTAATTTAAAATGGTTATTTCCACATCTTCCAGTTGCACGATTTCTGTCGCCAGCGATGAGATCCATGGTGCGGGATGGGTGGTTCTTGAAGAATACGGAAACGGGGCTAACCAAAGAATTTTCATTTCTTATTTTTTTATCTTATTGATTCCAAATACCTGTTGCTGTTTGATTAATAATTTTCTTTACCTGGATGTATTGTAATAAAAAGGTAAATGATTTTGTAACGATAGAAGCTACAATAACACCCATAGGCCCCATTACATATTTGCTTAACATATAGGCAAGCACGATGTACAGGATAATTTCAAAAGCGGTAAAATACATCGATAACTTAATTTTACCCGAGCCATTGATAAACATGTTATATACCGAAATAAAAATCACCTGTATGAAAAAAACGGCCATGGTAACAGTAATAGCCATTGGTATCACAATACCTGAACCGATCCAAATATTAAAAATCCATGGCGACACCACTACCATTCCTGCAATTGCCAGGCTTAACAAAACCGATAATCTATTGATCTTTTGAAATACGTCTTTAATCCATTCGTAATCCTTTATTGCAAACTTTTCAGTAAAGCCCGACCACAACGGTGTTACGATAATTGCATTAACGATTACTATCACCTGAAAATATTTATATACAACATTGTACACCGTTACTTCATTCGGCCCGAACAATTTAATGAGCAATATACTTGCGCTGGAATTAAGCAGTACCGCAGCTATTTGAATAAAAAGGAATTTAAAACCCAGGGTTGTTATAGGCTTTGCATACGCAAAATCAATATACCTGAAAGCGGGCTTAATGTGTTTTAAAGAGTTATTAAAAAGCAGTACCGACCCGGTTACAAACGTGATTACAGGAACGATACTTAAAATAAACCCGGCTGTCAATAATGGTGGAAGGTTTGTTTTTGACAACACAAAAATTGCAATGAGTCCTGCCAGATTGGAAACAGCAGGAAATGCCGAACTGATAGCAGATTTTTGCGTTGCAAATAAAATGGGTTGAATCAGTTGTACGATAAATCTTACACATAATCCGATAAATACAATCAGGGTGAGTATAACAAGCTCTTTATTTTCTATGATGCTTACATGTAAAAACCCTGCCCAATTGACCTGAAAAGCTATTAGTGAAAAGACCAGCGCAAGACCGGTAAAAATAAACAGTACCAATACATAAGAAGTACTGATGAGCTTTTTAGCGCTGGTATAATCTTTTTCAAGCAGCGCTTTCGTAAGATTATTACGCAATCCGTTCCCGATACCGATATCAAAGAACTGGAACCATGTCAGGAATGAAGTAAGCGCGATCCAAATGCCATATCTTTCGCTATCAAGAAAGTTGATGAGCAGCGGTACATATAAAAGATTGATGATAATACTTCCACCTTTAATAAGCAGTCCGCCGAATATATTTTTTCTGATGACAGCCGTAAATGCATCGGTATTTTGTTTGGGCGATAATATGACGTTGTAAAATTTCATAACTCAGTTCTGTTATCAGCTATCAGGTATCAGGAGGAAATTTGTCCAACATTGGTCTGCTGACTGCTGATACCTGACTGCTGAAAGCTCCTGCTTATTTTTTTGATTCTTTTATGTAATCGCCATAACCATAGCCATAGCCGTATCCATTTCCATAACCTGCTTTTTTAAATTCCACATCGTTCACAATGATGTTGATGCGCGGCAATGATTTCTTTTGATGGAATCTTTCAATCAATGAAATCTGTTCTTTATAAGTAACCAGATGCCTCACCATGTATAAGGTAATATCTGCATGCACGCTCATGATCTCTGCGTCTGTAACCATTCCGGCAGGCGGCGTATCTATTATAACGTAATCATATTGTTCTTTCAGGCTTTTGAAGAGTTCAGCAGTCCGCGGCAACAGGAGCAACTCGGTTGGATTGGGCGGAATAGGGCCTGCAGAAAATACATCGAATTTTTCATGCACTTTGGAATTTTGTATCCATTTCTGCCAGTCGTCGTCGTGACTTATCAAAAAATTGGTAAAGCCTTTCTTTTGCAATTGCAGGTTCTCAGTAATCTTAGGTTTTCTAAGATCCAGTTCCATCAACAGCACTTTTTTACCTGCCAGTGCAAGCACGGTGCAAAGGTTAATAGATAAAAATGATTTACCTTCTCCTCCCATGCTCGACGTAACCAATACGGTTTTATCGTTTTTGCCGGTAAGCAGGTATTGCAGATTAGTTCTCAATGCACGGAACTGTTCTGCCACAATATGCCTGGAATTATTAACCACGATCAGTCCATTGTCTTCTTTATTATGACCGATCTCGGCAAGCACAGGAACATTTGTATTGTCTGTAATATCTTTTATTATGTTGATCCTGTTGGTGAGGGCATCCTTTCCAAGACTTACGGCAAACGGAAACAAAAACCCTAACATCAGTCCGGCGGCAAGTATGATGGCTTTCTTGGGTTTGAATGGCTGTGTCTCGGCTTTAGCCTTGTCGATAACTCTCGAATTGGCCATATTGGAGGTTTTTGTAATAGCCGTTTCTTCCCTCTTTTTCAGTAAAAACAAATACAATTCCTGTTTGATAGCCTGCTGTCTCGAAAAATCAAGGAACACGCGTTCCTTGGCCGGCACCGTGCTTATTTCTTTATTAAAACCGGAAGTGCGTTTTTTAAGTTCTGTAATGCCTGTTTGTATGCCTCTTTTTATAGAGCCGATGCTGCTAAGCATATCAAGCCGCAGGCTTTGAATCTGCCGGTCCATACTGACAATTGAAGGATGACTTGGTGTAAGGCTCATCAGCATTTTTTCGCGCTGGATCTGTGCTTCGTTATAACGTTGGATCGTACCTATAAAACTGGGGTCCTGAACAATAAGCGAAGAGGGTACTACGCCCGAGTTGTTATGATTGTTTGTTAAAAAATCTTCCAGTCCCTGTACTACCAGTAATTGCACTTCCTGACCGGTTTGTTCTTTTGCATACTCACTGGTACTTTGTAATAACAGTCTTGATTGCTCGGTGATATCGGTTAGTTTGTTAACTGTTTTGAAACCCTGAATGTCTTTTTCTATACCGGTAAGTTCTTCCAGCACGTGGGTTAACCGCTCGTCTATAAAACTTATGGTACTATCTGCAATCCTGTTTTTATCGTCGAGATTTCCCTGCATGTATTCTCTGATCAGCCTGTTAAGAACCCGCTCTCCTTTTTCGGGGAGTGTTTGGTTCAACGTTAAATTGATAATGCTTACCTGTTTATTGGGAATGTCTACACTTAAGGCTTTCATATAATTCTGAATCACCATCTCATAAGGGTTGATCGTTATAATGAGTGGCTGTTCTGCGGGCCATTTTGAAAATCCTTCGGCAGTATTAATCACTACTATACCTTCTTTCAAGGTCAGGGTATCATTCAGCCTTCCTTTAAATATTTTGTTATTGTCTTCATCGGTCAATGTAAAAGACCTTGGATCGGAAGGGTTAAAAGCGAAAGCATAATCCGTTGGTACTGAAAAGGAGTCTGCTATCGGTCCTGCAAAGTGCATCATCACCGGGGTTTTGGCATAAATTTCAGTTGCCTTAAATTTACCGGGTACCGCATAGCTGATATTTAGTCCCAGCCCCTGCACCACTTCTTCAATCACGGAACGGCTCTTTAATATTTCCGCTTCGTTATCAACATTACTTTTGCCGGGCATAAGGCCAAAGTCCTGCAGCAATCCGGCATCTCCGAATTCAGCCCCTTTTTTGTCGTCCTGCACCAATATGGTAGCGTGGATTTTATATTCAGGTGATGAAAACTTGAAATAAAAGAGTACGCCTACCACGCATAATATGATGGATCCTATTATCCATGGCCACAGGGCGAAGAACCTTGCTACTATCGACTGAAAGAAAAGCGACTTTCTTGCGGCTTCACTTTCTTCCATGAGTACGGGGTTAACTGCTTGATAAGTTGTCATCTATAATATTTTTGAAAACAATACAATTAGTAAGGACAGTCCTGAGGCTACCAGCGTGATATTGCGGTTTCTAACTCCGTCGGAGGCTGCTATTTTTGCTTTTGCGGGTTCAACGTAAATTACGTCGCCCTGCCGCAGGTAGAAATAGGGCGAGTTAAACATGGAAGACGAGTTGAGATCGAACCGAATGTATTTTTTTTGTCCCAACGAATCTCTTACCAGTAATATGTTTTCGCGTTTACCGTAAATGGTTAAATCACCGGCCATTCCGATAGCATCCAGCACACTTAGCTTTTCATTAGGTACCACATAAGTAGCAGGCCTGGCAACTTCACCCAGCACGGTAATATTAAAATTTGCAAATCGTACATTGATCACAGGATCTTTATAAAAAATGGCAACCCTGTCATGAATGAAATCCCTTGCATCTGCGGTAGACATTCCTGAAACTTTTATCTTCCCTATAACCGGCAGTTCTATCATTCCTTTTTTGTCTACCAGGAACCCGGAAATGGGAGCTGCAGAGGCTGATGTAACATTGGAGGAAGAAGGCTGTACTGAAAATGCCACTGAATTAGCTGCAGTGAGCATATTATTCAACTGAGGGTCCAGCGAAAGAATGGATACCTGTAAGATATCGTTTGGTTGAATCAGGGGTTCTTCAAAAGAGGTAGTATTGATGTTTCTGGCCGCCAGAAACACCGAATCCGGAATATCTCTGAAGTAAGAAATCTTTTTATTGGTGCTGCAGGATGATAAAAGCACTGATGTAATTAATACTGCATAAAAAGCACAATAATTGAAAATCCGGGGTAGATACCCGTTGGCGATGGTGTTTTTCATTGATAAAGATTTTATATACGTCATCATCTGTATATTATTACAGAGAGACTTACATGATGGAAAGCAAATAGATAAGTATTTGTCGTGCCGTCTTAAGATCATCATAGCAATGAAATCCAATTCGAACGAGCCTGAAACCTTATCTAATGTATTAACGTATGGTGATACCGGCGATCAAACCTGGTATCAACAGGTAACAATGGTGTAGAATGTACAGATGCCATAGGTTAAGGATTTAGTGGGATAGTGAATG